>JACMQP010000332.1 GCA_014376915.1 Ramlibacter sp. | reverse complement strand
GTCCTGCTGGCACTGCCCTTGCCGTGGCGGGTGAGCGCGCCGGCGCGGCTGGAGGGCTCGGTGCAGCGGGCGGTGGTGGCCGCCGCCGACGGCTTCCTGCAGCAGGCCAACGTCCGGCCCGGCGACCGCGTCGTCACCGGCCAGGTGCTGGCGCAACTGTCGTCGCAAGACCTGGAGCTGGAACGCAAGCGGCGCGAAGCCGAACTGCGCCAGCACGAAGGCGGCTACCGCGCGGCGCAGGCGCGCAACGACCGCACGCAGATGGTGATCAGCCAGTCCAAGGCGGCCGAGACCCAGGCCCTGCTGACGCTGGCCGAGACGCAGCTCGAGCGCACGAAATTACAGGCGCCGTTCGACGGCATCGTGATCAAGGGCGACCTGTCGCAGTCGCTGGGTGCGCCGGTGCAGCGCGGCGAAGTGCTGATGGTGCTGGCGCCCAACGACAGCTTCCGGCTGATCTTGGAGGTGGACGAGACCGACATCGCCGCCATCCATCCAGGTCAGAAAGGGCAGTTGGCGCTGGCCGCCCGGCCCGAACAGCCGCTCGCCTTCACCACCCGGCGGATCGTGCCGGTGGCCACCGCTGCGGACGGCCGCAACTACTTCGAGGTGGAGGCCACGCCGGACGAAGTGCAGGCCAACCTGCGGCCAGGCCTGAGCGGCGTCGCAAAGATCGAAGCCGGCGAGCGCAGCCTCGGCTGGCTGTTGTTTCATCGCGCCGCGGCGTGGCTGCGCCTGTCGCTCTGGACGGTGGCGCTCTAGATGGCTGCCGAGCCGCTCGTCAGCGGATCCTGGTACCGGGTCGCGCCCCTCAAGCCGAGCCTGGCAGCGGGGTTGAAGATCGTGCGGCATCAGGTGCGCGACCAGGTCTGGCACATCCTGGTCGATCCCGGCTCCGGCCGGCAGCTGCGCCTGAATCCGGCCGCGTATGCGTTCGCCGGCCGCTGCAACGGCAATGCGACGGTGGCTAGCCTGTGGCAGCTGCTACTGGAACGCGAGGGCGACGACGCGCCGACCCAGGACGACATCCTGCGGCTGCTGGCGCAGCTGGTTCGCGCTGGCATGGTGCAGTTTGATGCCGCGCCGTCGCTATCGCTGCTGTTCTCGCGCCGCAACGAGGACGGCCAACGCCAGCGCCGGGCCTTCGTCAACCCGCTGATGCTGCGGATGAAGCTGTTCGACCCGACCCGGCTGCTGGACCGGCTGGCGCCGTTGTCCGCGCTGCTCGGGCGCTGGAGCGTGTTCGCGCTCTGGCTGCTGGCGGTGGCGCTGGCCACGCTCGCCGCGGCGGTGAACTTCCCGCAGCTCAAGGCCGAGGCGCTGCGGGCGCTGGCGACGCCATCGAGCTATGCGCTGGCCTGGATCGCCTACCCGATCGTCAAGACGCTGCACGAGATCGCCCATGCGATGGCGGTCCGCCGCTTCGGCGGCGCAGTGCACGAACTGGGCATTTCCCTGGTGTTCCTGACGCCGGCCCCGTATGTCGACGCCAGTGCGGCCAACGGTTTTGCCAGCGCACGGCACCGCGCCATCGTCAGCGCCGCCGGCATCATGGTCGAACTGGCGCTGGCGGCGCTGGCGGTCGCCGCGTGGCTGGTCCTCAGCCCGGGCCTTGCGCGCGACGGCGCGCTGGTGGTGCTGCTGATCTGCTCGGTTTCGACGCTGCTGTTCAACGCCAATCCGCTGCTGCGGCTGGACGGCTACCACCTGCTGTGCGACGCGTTGCAGCTGCCCAATCTCGCGCTGCGCAGCCAGGGCTGGTGGACCGAGCAGTGGCGACGGCTGGTCGGCGGCAACACCGCCTTGCCGCGCGGCGCGCTGGCCAGCGGCGAGCTGAAGTGGCTGGTGTTGTACGCGCCCGCCTCATGGATGTACCGGATCGGGCTGCTGTTCGCGCTGGTGTTCTGGCTTGGGCGCCAGTCGTGGCTGGTGGGCTGGCTGGCGGCGCTGGCGCTGCTCGCGTGGCTGGGCAAGGCGGTGCTCGCCGCGCTGCTGCGGTCGCTGGCGGAGTCGGCCGATCCGGGCGCGAAGCGCCGGGCGCTGGTGGCCGCAGGCTGCATCGTTGCCGGCGCGGGCGCGGTGTTGTTCTTGGTGCCGGCGCCGTCCAGCGTGGTCGCGCGCGGCGTGGTCTGGCCACCCGAACGGGCCCAGCTGCGCGCCGAAGCAGCCGGCTTCGTCGAAGTGCAGATGGTGCGCGACGGCTCGCCGGTGGCAGAGGGCGACGTGGTGTTGTCGCTGGCCGACCCGGTGCTGGCCGCGCAGCGCGACCGGACCGACAGCGAGAAGGCCGGCCTGATGGCGCAGCAGTACCACGCGTTGCTGCAGGATCCGACCCGCGCCGCCGAACTGGGCGAGGACCTGGTCCGCAACGACGCCGAGTTGCAACGGGTCGAGCAGCAACTGGCCGACCTGCAGCTGCGCGCCCGCACCGGCGGCCGCGCCGTCTGGCCGCGCGAGCGCGACCTGCCGGGCAGCTACGCGCAACGCGGCGCCATGCTGGGCTACGTGCTGGCGCCGGAACCGGCGCAGGTCCGGGTGGTGCTGCGCGACGAAGATCTGCTGCGCGTGCGTGGGCGCGTCCAGGCAATCGAGGTCCGGCTGGCTGAAGCGCCGCTGGCTGTGCACGCGGCCAGCCTGGGCAACGAAACACCGGCCGCGACCCGCCAGCTCCCCAGCGCCGCGCTCGGCGACCGGCAGGGCGGCCCGGTGGGCGTCGATCCGGCCGACAAGGACGGCCTGCGCACGCAGTTGCCGGTGTTCCTGCTGGACGTGCTGGTGCCGGGCGTCACGGTGGACCATATCGGCGGCCGTGCGTGGGTCAAGCTGGTGCTGGAGCGGGAGCCGCTGGGCCTGCAGGGGCTGCGCGTGCTGCGGCAGCTGCTGGTGCGGCAGTTCAGCCCGACCGGCCAGACGTGACCGCGCTGGACGATCCGAGCGGCTGGCCTTTTCCCGGGGTGGTCTGGGGCGACTATCCGGAGCGCTCGCTGCACGGCACGCCGGCCCGGCGGCCATCCCCCTTGTCGCGCCGCCGGCTGCACCGTTTCGTCGATGCCGCGGCGGGCTTGCCGCTGCTGTCCACCGCCGGCTTGCCGCAGCGGTTGCAGGCGCTGCGGCTGCTGCCGGCGGACGGCGACGACTGGTTGCTGGAGGCCTTCGGAATCGCGCAGAGCGCGCTCGCGCAGGCGCTCGGATTCCAGCCGCATCGCCAACAGTTGCTGGCGGCGCGCGTGCTGCTGGACAACCGGCTGGTCGAGATGGCCACCGGCGAGGGCAAGACCGCTGCCATCGCGCTCGCCGCGGCGGTGGCCGCGCTGGGCCGCACGCCGGTGCATGTGATCACCGCCAATGATTACCTGGCGCAGCGCGATGCAGAGCAGTTGCGGCCGTTCTTCACGCTGCTCGGGCTGCGGGTGGATTGCGTGACGCAGCAGCTGCTGGCCGCCGACCGGCGCCACGCTTATGGCTGCGACGTGACCTACTGCACCGCCAAGGAACTGGCCTTCGACTACCTGCGCGACGGCCTAGCGCGCACGGCCGATCTGTCGGCGCTGGAGCAGCGCGCGCGCCGGCTGGAGACCGCGCGGCCGTCCGAACCTCCGGTGTTGCGCGGCCTGTGCATGGCCATCATCGACGAGGCCGACACGGTGCTGATCGACGAGGCCCGGATGCCGCTGGTGCTGTCGCAAGGCGGCGGCGCGCTGCCGGAAGCGCAGTTCCATCGCGGCGCGCTGGCTCTGGCGCGCCGGCTGCAGGAGGGTGCGGACTTCCGGCGCAGCGCTGACGGCCGCCGGATCGAACTCACGGCTGCCGGAGCCCAGCGGCTGGCGCAGTGGCCGGCGGCCAGCCATCCGCTGTACGGCCACCGCGCCCACCGGCAGGCGGCGCTGGAACTGGCGCTGACGGCCTTGCTGGTGCTGCGTCGCGACCACGATTACGTGGTGCGCGAAGGCCAGGTGCAACTGATCGACGAAACCACGGGCCGGGCGGCGCCGGGCCGGGCGTGGTCGCAAGGGTTGCATCAACTGGTGGAACTGAAGGAAGGCGTTGCCGCCACGCAGAGCAACTCGACAGTGACACAGATCACGTTTCAGCGTTTTTTCCCGCGCTATCTGCGATTGGCCGGCGCCAGCGGCACGTTGGCCGAGGCGCGGGGCGAATTCAAGGCTGTGTATGGGCTGGGTGTGGTGGTGGTTGCGCCGCGCACGCCGCGCCGCGTGGCGCGCCTGCCGGCCCGCCTGTTCCCCGACAGCGCCACGCTGTGGCAAGCAGTCGCTGCCAGCGCCACGGCGCTGGGCGCTGCGGGTCGTCCGGTGCTGATCGGGACCGATTCAGTGGCCCAGTCGGAGGCCCTGTCACAGGTGCTCACCAAAGGCGGCCTGGAACATCAGGTCCTGAACGCACGCCAGGACAGCGACGAGAGCCAACTGATCGCGATGGCCGGCCAACCGGGCCGGATCACTGTTGCCACCAGCATGGCGGGGCGCGGGACGGACATCCTGCTGGCGCCTGCGGTTGTCATCTTGGGCGGTTTACACATCATCCTCTGCCAACATAATGCATCGGCGCGCATCGACCGACAGTTTCTCGGCCGTGCCGGCCGCCAGGACCAGCCCGGCAGCACCCAGACCCTGCTGGCGCTGGACTTTCCCCTGCTGCAGCGCTGGTGGCCAGCTTGGTGGCACCGGCTGGTCGCCCGCCTGGGCTGCCCGGCAGTGTTGTCCTGGCCTGGCGTTCGGCTGGCGCAGGCCATCGAGTCCTTTACGCAAAGGAAACAACGTGTAACACTGTGCCGAGTCTCGGAATGCCACGACCGCGAGTTGACGTTCAGCCGACAGGTCCTTCATGAAACACACTAATCGTCTTCTGGTTGCCGCGCTGCTGCTCCCGCTCGGGGCGGCTTTCGCGGCGCAACCGCTCGGTTGCCTGATCGAACCATTCCGGACCTCGGACATCGGCAGCCCGGTCATCGGCGTCATCGAATCGACGCTGGTCGAGCGCGGCGACCTGGTCAGGGCCGGCCAGCCGCTGGCCACCCTGCGCGCCGATGTCGAGCGGCAGTCCGTCGCCGTTGCCGCCAGCAAGGCGCAGGCCATTGGTGAACTCAAAGCCGCCGAGGCGACGGTCGAACTGGCGCGCCAGAAGCTGGTGCGGGCCAAGGACCTGGCCGATCAGCAATTCATCTCCGGCCAGGCGCTGGAGCAGGCCCGGGCCGACTTCCAGGTGGCGGAACAGCGGCTGGCGCAGGCTCGCGAGCAACGCGGCATCTTTGCCCGCGAGCAGGAACTGGCGCAGGCCCAGCTCGGGCTGCGCACGATCCGCAGCCCGGTCAACGGCGTGGTGGCCGACCGCTTCCTGTCGGCCGGCGAGCGGGTCGAGGAAAAGGCGATGTTCCGGGTGGCGGTGGTCAATCCGTTGCGGGTCGAGGTGGTGTTGCCGTCGACATATTTCTCGGCCGTGCGCACCGGCATGACGGTGACGGTCACGCCCGATTTCCCGGGTGCATCGCCCCGGCTGGCGCGCGTCACCGTGGTGGACCGACTGATCGATGGCGCCAGCAACACGTTCCGGATCCGCGCCGAGCTGCCGAACGCCGATTTCTCGCTGCCCGCCGGGCTGCGCTGCAAGGCCGATCTGGGCGACAGCAGCCCGTTGCCGTCGAACAAGCCTTCGGCGCGGCCCGCGGTCAAGGGCGTTGACACATCCCTGCGCCTCCAGCTGGACCCGGCGATGATGTCGCTTGGCCGCAAGCCGTGAAGAACAGGCAGGCCTGATCATGTTCTGGCTCCGCCGAGTGACCGCTGGCCGGGCCCATCGAACGGTGCCGGTGGCGGAGGTGATGGAGCCTCGCATCCTGTATTCGGCCGACTTGGCGGCCGGGCTGGCGCTGGGCGCGGGCTT
>JACMQP010000040.1 GCA_014376915.1 Ramlibacter sp. | reverse complement strand
CGGCCCTCTCCGGCTTCGAGCGCTTCCCGTCCTGGATGTGGCGCAACACGGAGATACGCGACTTCGTCGAATGGCTGCGCGGCCACAACGACGGCCGCCCGGCCGCGCAGCAGGTCGGCTTCTACGGCATCGACCTGTACAGCCTGTTCCGCTCGATGCAGGCCGTGCTGTCGTACCTCGATCGGACCGATCCCGAGGCCGCCCTGCGCGCGCGCCAGCGCTATGCCTGCTTCGACCACGCCCGTGAGGACAGCCAGGCCTACGGCCATTCGGCCAGCTTCGGTCTGGAGCACAGCTGCGAGGACGAGGTGATCCAGCAGTTGCGCGACATGAACCAGCGCTTTTCCGACCTGTCGTCCACGCCGGGCATGGAGCGCGACGAGACCTTCTACGCGCAGCAGAACGCGCGCCTGGTGCGCAATGCCGAGGAGTACTACCGCACCATGTTCCGCGGACGTGTGTCGTCGTGGAACCTGCGCGACAGCCACATGGTCGAGACGCTGCAGGCGCTGGACCGGCACCTGGGCGCGGCCGACGGCCTGCCGCGGATCGCCGTGTGGGCCCACAACTCGCACCTGGGCGACGCCGCCGCCACCGAGATGGGCGAAGCCGGCGAATGGAACGTCGGCCAGTTGATGCGCGACCGCTACCACGAGCAGGCTGTGCTGGTCGGCTTCAGCACCCATCACGGAACCGTGACGGCGGCTTCGGACTGGGACCAGCCGGCGCGCCGCAAGCGCGTGCGCCCCGGGCTTGCCGGAAGCTGGGAAGACCTGCTGCACCAGACCTCGACCAGCCGTTTCCTGCTGGCGCTGCGCGACAATCCAGCGCTGCAGCGGCTGGCGGCACCGCAGCGACTGCAGCGCGCGATCGGCGTGGTCTACCGGCCCGAAACCGAGCGCCAGAGCCACTATTTCATGGCGCGACTGCCGCAACAGTTCGACGCGCTGATCCACATCGACGAAACCAGCGCGCTGGAGCCGCTGGACCACGGCCCGGTGTGGCACAGCGTCGAGCCGCCGGAAACCTATCCGTCAGGCGTTTGAGCTTGCGTGGGGCGTGTTCCCGCCGCCCAGGTCCCAGTACAGGCCGGCCATCATCGCCAGCCCTTCGCGCAGCAGGTGGGGCGGCAGGTGCTCGTTGGGCGCGTGCTGCGAGCAGCCCGGGTACGAATGCGGCACCCAGACCGTGCGCAGTCCCAGCACGTCGGTGAAGATGTCGTTGGGCAGCGAGCCGCCCAGGTTGGGCAGCACCGCGGGCTTCTTGCCGCTGGTCGTCGCAATCGAGGCCACCGCCCACTGCACCCACGGATCTTCCGGGTCGATGCGGGTGGCGCTGAACATGCTTTCGCGGGTGGTGGCGATCTTCACCATCGAAAAGCCGTGCGCGTCGAGGTGGCGGCGCAGCGCCGGCAAGATGTCGCCCGGGTCGATGCCTACCACGAAGCGCAGCTGGCAGCGGGCCCAGGCTCGCGGCGGGATCGCATTGACCGGCGTGTCGGGATTGCCGGTCTTGTACGCCAGTACTTCGAAGCTGCACCAGCCGAACACGCGCTCGGCTGGCGACAGGCCAGGCTGGCCCCACCAGGGTTCGATCTCGGGCCCGTCATCGCCGCCGTCGACTTCGCAGTCGGCCAGGGCCCGGCGCACCGCTGGCGGCAGTTCCTTCGGCTTCCATTCCGGCAGCAGAATCTCGCCGGTCGGCGAAACCAGCGAGGCGATGGCGTGCGCCAGCTGGATCCCGGGGTTGGAGATCAAGCCGCCCCAGTTGCCCGAGTGATGGCCACCGGCGCGCGCCTCGATCGACAGGTCGAAGTTGACGCTGCCGCGCGAGCCCAGGAACACCGTCGGCCGCCCGGGCGCCAGGCGAGGTCCGTCGGAGGCGATCAGCAGGTCGGCGCGCAGCAGGTCCTGGTGCTCGGTGCACAGTTCGCGCAGGCCCGACGAACCCGTCTCCTCGCCCATCTCGATCAGGTACTTGGCGTTGAAGCCCAGCTTGCCGCGCGCTGCGAGCACGGCGCGCAGCGCTTCCATGTTGACGCTGTGCTGGCCCTTGTTGTCCGCGATGCCGCGGCCATACCAGCGCCCTTCGGATTCGGTCAGTGCCCAGGGCGACAGGCCTTCCTTCCACTCTTTGTCGAGACCGCGGATCACGTCGCCGTGGCCATAGCCCAGCACCGTCGGCAGGTCGGCACCTTCGATTCGTTCGGCGTACAGGAACGGCGCCTGCGCCTTGGGATGCTCCAGGATGCGGCAGGTAAACCCCATGGCCTCGAACGCGGGCCGGATTTCCCCCTCCAGGTACTGGCGCAGCACCGGGGCGCGCTCGGGATTCTGGCTTTCGGTGGGGATCGCAATGCGGCGGGCCAGCGTGCGCTGGAATTGTCCGGAGTCAAAGCATGCCTCGGCCTGGTGAATGGCGTCATCGCGGGTCATGGGGTGGGTCCTTGAGTGGCAGAAGCAGGATACAGGTGGCAGGCGACCTCGCCCACCGCGTCGCGGGCCAACGGCGGACGCTCGGTCTCGCAGATGGCCATGCGGCGCGGGCAGCGCGGATGGAAGGGACAGCCGGGCGGCGGATGGATCGGGTCGGGGAAGGACAGGCCCAGGCCCGTTTCCGGAAGACCCAGGCTGGTGTCGGGCGTCAGCACCGAGGCCAGCAAGGCCTGGGTGTAGGGGTGGCGGGGCTGGCGAAACAGCGTGGCCGTCTCCGCGAATTCGACCACCCGTCCGAGATACATCACCGCAACGTGGGTGGCGATGTGTTCGACCACGGCCAGGTTGTGGCTGATGAAGACGTAGGTCAGGTTGAATTCCTGCCGCAGCTCCAGCAGCAGGTTGAGGATCTGCGCCTGCACCGACACGTCGAGCGCCGAGGTCGGCTCATCGCAGACCACGATCTCGGGATTCATCACCAGCGCCCGCGCGATCCCCACCCGCTGGCGCTGGCCGCCGGAGAGCTGGCCCGGTGTGCTGTCGGCGTAACGTGGCGGCAGGCCGACCCGTTCCAGCATCTCGATCGCCCTTCGGCGCCGCTCCGCTTTGGTTCCGACGCCGTGCACGGCCAGCGGGAACGCCACGATAGCGGCCACGCTGCGGCGCGGATTGAGTGAGGAATACGGATCCTGGAACACCGGTTGCACCCGGCGCGCCAGCGCGAGCCGGCCCACGGTGCTGATGTCCTGGCCGTCGATGAAGACCGTGCCGGCGCTGGGCGGGATCAGACCCAGCAGCATGCGGGCCAGCGTCGACTTGCCGCAGCCGGACTCACCCACGATGCCCAGCACGTCCCCGCGGTTCACAGCGATGTCGACGCCGTTGACCGCATGCAGGGTCTGGCGCGGCTGGAACAGGCCGGCCTTGACCGAAAAACTGCGTTGCAGCGCGGTCGCAGCAAGCAGGGGATTGCCTGTCATGCTGCGACTCCGGTCGCGTCGAAGATGCAGCGCCACTGCTGGCCCGCCGCCGACTGGTGAACCGGGATCGCCAGCGCGCATTGGGGTTGCACCAGCAGACAGCGGTCGCGGAACGAACAGCCCTGCAGCTCGCCGACCAGCGACGGCACCACGCCCGGGATCGTGCCCAGCTTGCCGCCCGGTTCGGTGCGGCCCGGCACCGGAATGCAGCTCATCAGGCCGCGGGTGTAGGGATGGTGCGGCGTCGCAAAAATCTCCTGCACCGGGCCGGCTTCCACCACCTGGCCCGCATACATCACGGCCACGCGGTCGGCGATCCGTGCCACCACGCCGAGGTCGTGCGTGATCAGCACCATCGCGATTCCCAGTTCGGCCTGCAGGTCGGCCAGCAGCCGAAGGATCTGCGCTTGAATCGTCACGTCCAGCGCGGTGCTGGGCTCGTCGGCGATCAGCAGCTGCGGCCCGCACATCAGGGCCATCGCGATCATCACGCGCTGCCGCAGGCCGCCCGAGAGCTGGTGCGGGTACTGGCCCAGGCGCTGGGCGGCCGAAGCGATGCCGACCTTTTCCAGCAACTCCACCGCCCGGTCCTGCGCCTGCTGCGACGACGACTGGCGATGGTGGCGGTGATGCTCCATCAACTGCTCGCCGATGGTGTAGGCGGGATTCAGCGCCGTCATCGGCTCCTGGAAGATCATCGCCATCCGGTTGCCGCGCAAGTCGTTGATCCGCTTGCTGCTGGCGCGGCTCAGGTCTTCGCCCAGGAAGCGCAGTGCGCGGGTGCGGCGTGTCGCGGTCCTGGGCAGCAGGCCCATCAGCGAGAGCGAGGTGATCGACTTGCCGCAGCCCGACTCGCCGACCAGGCACAGGGTTTCGCCGCGCGCCACGTTGAAGGAGACGTCGCGCACGGCATGGAGCACCCCGGCGTCGGTGCGGATGTCCACGTCCAGCCCCTCGACCTCCAGAACGGTCCCCGTGCCGCTCATCTCAGGCCCTTTCCGGTGGCGTGAACCACTGGTGCAGGCCGTCGCCGGCCAGGTTGATCGCGAAGATCAGCAGGGCCAGGGCCGTGCCCGGGATGGCGATCAGCCAGAACGAAAAGAACATGTAGGCCTTGGCTTCGGAAATCATCAGGCCCCAGGACGGCAGCGGCGGCTGCACGCCCAGGCCCAGGAAGGACAGCGACGCCTCCAGCAGGATCGCGCTGGCAGCTTCCAGCGTGGCGATCACGATCAGGTGCGGCAGCACGTTGGGCAGCACTTCGCTGATCAGGATACGGGCGGTGGAGGCGCCGGCGGATTGCGCGGCGGCGACGTATTCCAGGGCCCGAACCTGTTGCGTCGCACTGCGCATCACGACGGCGAAGCGGTCCCACTTGAGCAGCCCCAGCACCAGGATCACGACCGGCAGCGAGCCGCCGACCAGGGCGACCGTGGCAAGCGCGACCAGGATCACCGGCATCGACAGCCGCGTCGTCACCAGGAAGGAGACGGCCATGTCCAGCTTGCCGCCGAAATAACCGGCCAGCATGCCCATGGTCGTGCCGATCAGCCCCGAGATCAGCGCCACGCTCAGGCCGATCAGCAGCGAGATCCGCGCGCCATAGAACAGGCGCGAGAGGTAATCGCGGCCCAGCGCGTCAGTGCCCAGCGGATGGAGCCAGCTGCCTTTCTCGTCCCAGACCGGCGGCACGGTGCGGTTGGCCAGGTCTTGCACATAGGGATCATGCGGCGAGAGCCAGGGCGCGAACACGGCCAGCACCACGATGACCAGCAGGATGAAGCAGCCGACCGAAAGCGCCTTGTTGCGCCACAGGCGCTTTGCAGAAACGTTCATCGCTCAGGCCACCCGGATCCGTGGGTCGAGCCAGGCGTTGGCGATGTCGGCCGCCAGCGTCAGCAGGATGTAGATGACGGACAGCAGCAGCACGATGACCTGCATGACGGGGAAGTCCTTGTAGGTGATGCTCTGGTAGGCCAGGTAGCCGAGGCCGTCGAGCGCGAAGATGGTTTCGATCACCACCGAGCCGCCCAGCAGGTAGCCAAGTTGCACGGCGGCGAGGGCCACGACCGGGACGATGGCGTTGCGCAGGGCGTGCTTGAAAATCACGGTGGCGGGCGGCAGGCCCTTGGCCCGTGCGGTGCGGATGTAGTCCGCGCCCAGCACCTCGATCATGCCGGCGCGGATCAGCCGCATGAAGGCCGGCGCCGCGTAGTAGCCCAGGGCAATGGCAGGCATGACGAAGTGCTGCCAGCTGTCGCTGCCCGAGACCGGCAGCCAGTGCAACGAGATCGAAAACAGCATGATCAGCAGCAGCGCGAAGAAGAAATTCGGCAGCGCCTGGCCCAGCACGGCGACCGCCAGGCAGAGCCGGTCGATCCAGCTGTTCTTGCAGATCGCGGCCAATACACCCAGCGGCACCGAGATGACCAGGGCCACGACCAGCGAATAGACGCCCAGCAGCAGCGTCGTCTTGAGCTTGTCGAACACCAGCGGCCCGACCTCGGTCTTGAAGTACACCGACATGCCCAGGTTGCCCTGCAGCAACTTCCAGAGCCAGTCGGCGTACTGGACCAGCACCGGCCGGTCCAGCCCGTAGGTCTTGCGGACCATGTCGATGTCCGCCTGGCGCGCGCCCTCGCCGGCCAGCGCCAGCGCCGGATCGCCCGACAGGAACACCAGCATGTAGGCCAGCAACGACACCGTCAATGCCACCAGCAGCGCCAGCCCCAGGCGCTTGATCATGTACAGCAGCATCGCGCCGGCCGCCTAGCGCCTGTTCACTTCCAGCTCATTTCCCAGAAGCGCACCAGTTCGTCGGAGTAAGGCTTGAACGCCACCTCTTTGCTCGCCACGTAATACACCGGCAGCGACCACAGGGGTACGGCGGGGACGTTCTCGGAGATCATCACCAGCGCCTTCTTGTAAACCTCGTTGCGGGCCCTGGGCTCGACGGTGTTGTCGCCCTTGTCCAGCAGGTCCTTGACCTGGGCGTTGCGCGTCACGTCGTCGGTGCCGAACCCGAAATACACCGGCGTCGAGGCTGAGACGTCGTTGACCAGGTTGGAGCCCCAGGTCTGGTGCACCAGGCCGGCCTTGTTGGCACGCACCAGGTCCCGCATGGCGGCGTACTGTAGGAAATTGAGCTTCGCCCTGATGCCCACCGCCTGCAGGTAGTTAATGATGGCCTCGGTCTGGTTGCGCTCGCGGTAGGCCAGGATCTCGGTGCTGAAGCCGTTGGGATAGCCAGCTTCGGCCAGCAGCTTCTTCGCCAGCGCCGGGTCGTACTTGTAGACCGCCGCGCCTTCGTGGGTGCAGCCGACCTGCGACGGTGTGCAGATGGTGCTGAGGATTTCCGCGCCGCCGCCGACGATGTTCTTGATGATGGCCTCGCGGTCGATCGCATGGGCGACCGCCTTGCGCACCCGGATGTCCTTGAATTCGGGGCTCGGCGCACCGTCCAGGGTGTTCATCTGCAGGAAGACGATGCGCATGGTGTTGCCGCTCAGCACCTGCAGGTTCGGCAGGGTCTGCAGCTTGTCGGCCTGGTCCTTGGGCACGTGCATGATGAAGTCTTCGCCGCCGGACATCACTTCGGCCATCTGGGTCTGGCGGTCGGGGATGAAGCGGATCCGAACCTTGCCGATCTTCGGCTGCGAACGCGGCGAATCCTTGAAGTAGTCGGCGAACTTCTCCAGCGTGATCGACTTGCCCGGCTGGTAATCGACCACCTTGTACGGGCCGGAGCCGACCGGCTTGGCGTTCATTCCCTTGGGTCCGACCTCCTTGTAGTACCTGGCCGGATGGATGGCCAGCGTGGTCGCCAGGTAGTCCTTGGCGGCGGGGAACGGCTCCTTGCTGATGACACGCACGGTGTACTTGCCCAGCTTCTCGACCTTGTCGATCCAGCGCACGTTCTGTTGCGTGACGGCCTTGTTGGCCGGGTCCGCCACGTAGTTCAGCGTGTACACCACCGAGTCGGCGTCGAACTCTTCGCCATTGTGGAACTTGACGCCCTGGCGCAATTCGAATTCGAGCGTCTTGTCGTTGATCTGCTTCCAGCTTTTGGCCAGCTGGCCCTTGTATTCGTGGGTGACCGGGTCGCGGTACAGCAGCGTGTCCCAGACGTTGGCGGCGATGATCACGCCGATCCGCACGTTGTTGAAATACGGGTCGACACTTTCGGGCGCCTGGTCGTAGGCCATGCCCAGCGTGTCGGTCTTCTTGCTGGCCGACGCCGGCGCTGCGAACAGCAGGCCGATCGCCAGCGCGCCTGCGGCGAACGCGACCGACCTTGTGCGACACTGGTTTACAGCAAATGGACGTTCAACGTTGCTTGTCATGGGAAGTCTTCGCAGTCAAAAGTTCTCGCCCGATCGGGCGGATCGCAGCGTGTTGGTCGAGGGGTTTCACCCAGGGACAATACCGAACTATTTCACCGGCACGGTGCATGCTTTCCCCTAGGCTCGTCCCTGCAGATTGCAAGTTCGGTGCCACGTCCTTGGCGCGGAAATTTCAGTCGACATCATCAGGAGTTCTCGAATGCCAGGTAACGCCATGCAGCAGGCCGTGCAGTTCGCCGTCGACCACGAGAGCACGTGGGACCGGGAGACCACGGGAACATGGGGCGTGCACCTGCAGGACCCGCCGCCGTGGAACCGCCTGCTCGG
>JACMQP010000331.1 GCA_014376915.1 Ramlibacter sp. | reverse complement strand
GGATGCGGTGGTCCCTGTCCACCTCCGAACAGTTCCTCGCGGGCTTCCACGACGCCGACCCCGGAGTGACGTCGCGCGCCTTCGCCGGGTTGCCGGCGCGGATGGCAGGTGCCACCTTCGCTTCGTCGTATGAATGCCTGGCCATCGCCGTGCCGGCCGGCCCGGGCACGGTCGTGGACCTGGCTTGCGGCGATGGCTACCTGCTGTCGCTGCTGGCGACGCGCCGGCAGGCCGGCTTGGCCCTGACCGGGGTCGACCTCAGCGCCGGCGAACTCGATGCCGCGCGCCGTCGACTCGGGGCGGACGCCGTGCTGCACCAGGCGCGCGCCCAGGCGCTGCCGCTGGCGGATGCCAGCGCGGAGACGGTGCTGTGCCACATGGCGCTGATGCTGATGGACGACGCGCCACGTGTGCTCGAGGAAGTGCGGCGGATCCTCAAGCCCGGTGGCGTGTTCGCCGCTGTGGTGGGCGGCGGTGCGGCTGCCTCGCCCGCGCACGATGTATTCGTTTCCCTGCTGCGGCAATACCGCAAACTGCCAGAGTTCGAATCGCTGCGGCTTGGCGACGGCCGCCTGTACACACCAGAGGGGATCGCCGGCCTGTTCCGGCCGGCATTCGGGCAGCCTGCGATCGACGACATCGTCCTGCGGCAGCGGTGCGGACCCGCGGGCGTGTGGGACTGGTTCCGCGGCTTGTACAACCTGGCCTGGCTGGACCCCGCCGACCGCGCGGAGATCGGCCCGCGCTTCGCGCAGGAGGTGGCTACCTTGTGCGATGCCGACGGGAAGATGGAGCACATCGTGCGGCTGCGCCGCATTGTCACGGGCGGCAGAATCGATGCTGACGGGGACCGGTCATGCAACTGAAGCTCGCTGGCGCCGTGGCCGCGGGCGCGACGCTGGCGGCTCGTTCGGCGGCAATAATCGGCTATGGAAACCAAGTGGCTTGAAGATTTCGTGAGCCTGGCGGAAACCCACAGTTTCAGTCGCTCGGCGCAGCTGCGGCATGTGACGCAGCCCGCGTTCTCGCGCCGGATTCAGGCGCTCGAAGCCTGGGCCGGCACCGACCTGGTGGACCGCAGCTCTTACCCGACCCGCCTCACGCCGGCTGGCGAAACGCTCCACGGCCAAGCGCTGGAAATGCTGCAGGCGCTGCAAAGCACCCGGGCGATGCTGCGCGGACATTCGGCGGCGGGGCAGGACGTGATCGAGTTCGCGGTGCCGCACACGCTGGCGTTTACCTTCTTCCCGGCCTGGGTGTCCAGCCTGCGCGAGAAGTTCGGACCGATCAAGAGTCGCCTCATCGCGCTCAATGTCCATGACGCGGTGATGCGGCTGGTGGAAGGTGGCTGCGACCTGCTGATCGCCTACCACCATCCCTCGCAGCCGCTGCAGCTGGACACCGACCGCTACCAGATGGTGACGCTGGGGCAGGAAGTGCTGTCGCCCTATTCGCGGGCCGACGCCCAGGGCCAGCCGCTGTTCAGGATGCCCGGCACTCCCGGCCAGCCGCTACCGTACCTCGGCTACGCACCCGGCGCTTACCTGGGCCGGGTGACGGACCTGATCCTCAAGCAGGCCGGCATGGCCATCCACCTGGACCGGGTGTATGAGACCGACATGGCCGAAGGCCTGAAGGTGATGGCGCTGGAAGGGCACGGCGTCGCCTTCCTGCCGCACAGCGCAGTGCGCAAGGAGCTGCGCAGCAAGAAGCTGGTGAGCGCCGCACCGGCCGGCAAGGCCGGCCTGGAGCTGACGATGGAGGTGCGCGCGTATCGGGAAAAACCCATGGGCAAGGAGGTGCCCAAGGGCACGGCGCAGGCGCTGTGGACGTACCTGGCCGGGCTGGGTGCCGCCCCTTAGGTCCCGTCCGTTATGAATGTCGGGCATAACCGGCCACGCATTCGGCATTGGCGCTAGATTGGAGCGTCCCCTACAGTTCGCGGGCCCCAACTTCCAGGCTTTCGCATGACCTCCAATTTCCGGATCGAGCACGACTTTCTCGGCGAAAAGCAGATTCCCGCCGACGCCTACTGGGGCGTGCACACCTCCCGCGCGGTCGAGAATTTCCCGATCTCCGGCACCCGCATCTCCGCGATGCCCGACCTGATCGTGGCTTTCGCCTATGTGAAAAAAGCCGCTGCGCGCGCGAACCACGAGCTCCGCGTGCTGGACGAGAAGCGTCTCTACGCCATCCTCTGGGCCTGCGACCAGTTGATCGCGGGGAAGCACCACGACCAGTTTGTGGTCGACGTGATCCAGGGCGGCGCCGGCACCTCCACCAACATGAACGCCAACGAGGTGATCGCCAACCTGGCACTGCAGAAGCTGGGATTCGAGAAGGGCCGTTACGACGTCCTGCACCCCAACGACCAGGTCAATGCCTCGCAAAGCACCAACGACGTCTACCCGACGGCGGTGCGGCTGGCGCTGTGGTCCGGCATCGACCGGCTGCTGGTGTCGATGGCCAAGCTGCGCGGCAGCTTCGAGGCCAAGGCGCACGAATTCGAGCGCGTGCTCAAGATCGGTCGCACCCAGCTGCAGGACGCGGTACCGATGACGCTGGGCCAGGAGTTCTCCACCTATTCCGTCATGCTGGAGGAAGACGAGGAAAGGCTGCGCGAGGCCCGCGCGCTGATCCAGGAAATCAACCTGGGCGCCACCGCGGTGGGCACCGGCATCAACGCGCCGCACGGCTACACCGACCTGGCTGTGCGCTTCCTGGCGCAGGAAAGCGGCATTCCCGTGGTGCGCGCCAAGAACCTGGTGGAAGCCACGCAGGACACCGGCGCCTTCGTGCAGCTGTCAGGCGTGCTCAAACGGGTGGCGACCAAGCTGTCCAAGACCTGCAACGACCTGCGGCTGCTCTCCAGCGGCCCCCAGGCCGGCTTCGGCGACATCAAGCTGCCGCCGCGCCAGGCCGGCTCGTCGATCATGCCGGGCAAGGTCAATCCGGTCATCCCGGAAGTGATGAACCAGGTGGCCTTCGAGGTGATCGGCAACGACGTGACGGTGACGATGGCGTCGGAAGCAGGGCAATTGCAGCTGAACGCCTTCGAGCCGATCATGGGCTGGAGCCTGTTCAAGAGCATCTCGCACCTGTCGAGCGCCTGCATGACGCTCAAGACCAACTGCGTGGACGGGATCGAGGCCAACCACGAGCTGCTGGCGAAGCGGGTGCGCGAGTCGGTGACGCTGGTGACGGCGCTCAATCCCATCATCGGCTATGAAAAGGCGGCAATGATCGCCAAGACCGCGATCGCCACCGGGCTGCCGATCGACCAGGTGGCCGAGTCGCTGGGGATCATGACGCGGGCGCAAGTCGAGGCCCTGCTGATCCCGGAGAAGCTGACGCAGCCTCTGCGGCCGGAAATCTGAGGGTTGCCGCGGGCACAAAGCGTGCTTGGCAGGCTGCTCTCGCAGCCCGTCTGGCGCCGTTCGGGTAATCCCCAGCGGCGGACAGCCTAGAATTTCGTTGTCCATCTACCTACCAGCTTCCTCACAGGAGATCTTCATGAAAAAGCATCTGTTGGCGTTTGCCATCGCCGCCGCGGCGGCCACGGGCGCCTTCGCCCAGGCGAACGACACCCTCGGCAAGGTCAAGGCAGCGGGCGAAATCACCATGGGCGTGCGCGATTCGTCGGGCGCCCTGTCGTACACGCTGGGCGACGGCAAGTACGCCGGCTTCCACTACGAGCTGTGCCAGCGCATCATCGCCAACGTCGAAAAGGCCATCGGTAAGAAGGTGAACGTCAAGTACCTGCCGGTGACCTCGCAGAACCGCATTCCGCTGGTGCAGAACGGCACCGTGGACATCGAGTGCGGCTCGACCACCAACAACGCCACGCGCCAGAAGGACGTGGCCTTCGCCCTGACCACCTATGTGGAAGAAGTGCGGATCGCGGTGAAGGGCGCCTCCGGCATCACCTCGCTGGCCCAGCTCAATGGCAAGAAGATCGCCACCACCACCGGCACCACCTCGGTGCAGCTGCTGCGCAAGCACGAGCGGGCCCAGAATGTGAACTTCAACGAAGTGTTCGGCAAGGACCATTCCGAGAGCTTCCTGCTGCTGGAATCGGGCCGCGCAGATGCCTTCGTGATGGACGGCCAGATCCTGGCAGGCAACATCGCCACCTCCAAGAGCCCGGCCGACTACAAGATCGTCGGCGAAGTGATCAGCGTCGAGCCGATCGCCATCATGCTGCGCAAGGACGACCCGGCCTTCAAGAAAGTGGCCGACGACACGCTACGCGACATGATGGCGTCCGGCGAGATCGGCAAGGTCTACGACAAGTGGTTCGTGCAGCCGATCCCACCGAAGAACACCCGCGTCGGCCTGCCGGTCAGCGACGCCACGAAGAACGCCTGGGCCAATCCCAACGACAAGCCGCTCGAAGAGTACCTGAAGAAGTAAGCAGCGGCGACCAACCACCGAGACCCCGCCCCCGCTCTTGCCCGGGCGGGGTTTCTGCTTTAAGGTCAGCCGATAAACGAGCGCAGCCGCTGGCTGCATCAGGAATCCTCCGCGGAGAAGCGCTTATGGAACTGGATTGGCAGGTTTTCTGCAAGACCACCGACGACGCCAAGGTGATGAGCACCTGCTTCGGCAAGGGTGGCGACATCACCTATCTCGAATGGATGCTGCACGCCTGGGGCTGGACGCTGTCCGTGGCCGGCTGTGCGTGGGTGATCGCGATCCTCATCGGCGGGTTGGTCGGCACGCTGCGCACGCTTCCCGACAGTCCCTGGATCGTGCGCATCGCCAACGTCTGGGTGGAATTGTTCCGCAACATCCCGATCCTGGTGCAGCTGTTCCTTTGGTACTTCGTGCTACCCAAGCTGTTCCCGCCGATGAAGGAAGTGCCTGGCTTCCTGCTGGTGGTCTTCGCGCTGGGCTTCTTCACCTCGGCGCGGATCGCCGAACAGGTGCGCGCCGGCATCCAGGCCATGCCGCGCGGCCAGCGCTACGCCGGCATGGCGGTCGGATTCACCACCGCGCAGACCTACCGTTACGTGCTGCTGCCGATGGCGGTTCGCATCATCATGCCGCCGCTCACCAGCGAATCGATGAACCTGCTGAAGAATTCGTCGGTCGCGTTCGCAGTGTCGATCGCGGAACTGACGATGTTTGCGATGCAGGCGCAGGAGGAAACCTCGCGCGGCATCGAAATCTACCTGGGCGTCACGGCCCTGTACGCACTGTCCGCGTTCGCGGTGAACCGGATCTTCGCTTTCATCGAAAAGAAGGTGCAGATTCCCGGCTTCATCGTGGCCGGCAGCATGGGCGGGGGAGGCCACTGATATGGGCTCCATCGACATCGGCTTCTTCAGCTGGGACGTTCTCTCGAAGTTCGTCGTCAACGGCTTTTACTTCAGCGTTACGCTCACTTTGGTGGCCACGCTGGGCGGCATTTTCTTCGGCACCCTGCTGGCACTGATGCGGCTTTCCGGCAGGCGACTGCTGGTCCTCCCCGCGACGGTCTATGTCAACGGCATGCGTTCGGTGCCGCTGGTGATGGTGATCTTGTGGTTCTACCTGCTGGTTCCGGGCCAGTTCTACTCGTACCTGCCGGGCGGCACCGGCAATCGCGCCGAATATTCGGCGTTCATCACTTTCGTCGCCTTCGAAGCCGCCTACTTCAGCGAAATCATGCGGGCCGGTATCCAGTCGATCTCGCGCGGCCAGGTGCATGCCGGCCAGGCGCTGGGCATGAGCTACGCCCAGAACATGCGGCTGGTGGTGCTGCCGCAGGCGTTCCGCAACATGCTGCCGGTGCTGTTGACGCAGACCATCATCCTGTTTCAGGACACGTCGCTGGTCTATGCCATCGGCGCCTACGACCTGCTCAAGGGCTTCGTCACCGCCGGCAAGATCTACGGCCGTCCCGAGGAGGCGTACCTGCTCGCCGCCGTCGTCTACTTCGCGATCTGCTTCGGCCTGTCCTGGCTGGTCAAGCGCCTGCAGCTGAAGATCGCAATCATTCGTTAGGAACCAGCCAAATGTCCATGATCGAAATCCGGAACGTCTCCAAGTGGTACGGCCCGGTCCAGGTACTGACCGACTGCAACGTCAACATCGACAAGGGCGACGTGGTCGTCGTCTGCGGGCCATCGGGCTCGGGAAAATCGACGCTGATCAAGACCGTGAACGCGCTGGAGCCGTTCCAGAAGGGCGAGATCTTCGTCGACGGCATCGGCTTGCACGACCCCAAGACCGATCTGCCGAAACTGCGCAGCCGGGTCGGCATGGTGTTCCAGCACTTCGAGTTGTTCCCGCACCTGTCGGTCACCGAGAACCTCACCATTGCCCAGATCAAGGTGCTGGAGCGCAGCCCCGACGAGGCCAGGACGCGCGGTCTGAAGATGCTGGACCGGGTCGGCCTGATGGCGCACAAGGACAAGTTCCCGGGCCAGTTATCGGGCGGCCAGCAGCAACGTGTCGCCATCGCCCGCGCGTTGTCGATGGACCCGATCGTGATGCTGTTCGACGAGCCGACTTCGGCGCTGGACCCGGAGATGGTCGGCGAGGTGCTGGACGTGATGGTGAAACTGGCCGGCGAGGGCATGACCATGATGGTGGTCACGCATGAGATGGGCTTCGCCCGCAAGGTTGCCAACCGGGTGATCTTCATCGACGTCGGCGGACGGATCCTGGAGGACTGCTCCAAGGACGAGTTCTTCGCCCACCCCGAAAACCGCCAGGCCCGCACCAAGGATTTCCTCAACAAGATCCTGCAGCATTGAGGGGGACGGGGCGGGCTTTTGGGACAATGGCGCCCATGACCGAGAAAATCACGATCACCCGCCCCGACGACTGGCACCTGCACGTGCGCGACGGGGAAGCGCTCAGGGCGGTGGTGCCGCACACGGCCGTGCAGTTCGGCCGCGCGATCATCATGCCGAACCTGCGGCCGCCGGTGACCACCGCGGCGCAAGCCGTCGCCTACCGCGAGCGGATTCTCGCCGCGGTGCCGAAGGGTATGAATTTCGAGCCGCTGATGACGCTCTACCTGACCGACAACCTGCCGCCTGACGAGATTCGCCGCGCAAAGGAAGCCGGCGTGGTCGCGCTCAAGCTCTATCCGGCCGGCGCCACCACCAACAGCGACGCCGGTGTCACCGACATGCGCAAGACCTACACGACGCTGGAGGCGATGCAGCGCGAAGGCCTGGTGCTGCTGGTGCACGGCGAGGTGACCTCGCCCGAGATCGACCTGTTCGACCGGGAGGCGGTGTTCATCGACCAGCAGCTGATCCCGCTGCGGCGCGACTTCCCCGAGCTGAAGATCGTGTTCGAGCACATCACCACGCGCGAAGCGGCGCAGTACGTGCATGCCTGCGACCGCTTCACCGGCGCAACCATCACGGCGCACCACCTGCTGTACAACCGCAACGCGATTTTCCTGGGCGGGATCCGCCCGCACTACTACTGCCTGCCGGTGCTCAAGCGCGAGGCCCACCGCGTCGCGCTGGTGGAGGCGGCCACTTGCGGCAGCTCGAAGTTCTTCCTGGGCACCGACAGCGCGCCGCATCCGGCGCACCTCAAGGAACACGCCACCGGCTGCGCCGGTTGCTACACCGCGCACGCGGCGATCGAGCTCTATGCCGAAGCCTTCGACGCCGCCGGCAAGCTCGACCAGTTCGAAGCCTTCGCCAGCTTCCATGGCGCGGCCTTCTACGGCCTGGCGCGCAACGAAGGCACGATCACGCTGGTCCGCGAAGAGTGGACGGTGCCGGAGAGCTACCCCTTCGGCGCCGCGCAGTTGAAACCCTTGTGCGGCGGTGAAACCCTGAACTGGAAACTGCAATCATGAACGTCGCCTTCCTGCTCGATGCCGACAACCTGTCGTCGGCATCGGACGTCGACCAGGTCTTCGCCCATTTCCGCCGCCTCGGCATCACGGTGACGGTGCGCCGTGCCTACGGCGGCACCGAGAAGCTGACCGGCATCAAGGAGGTGCTGCGGCAGCACGCCGTGCGGTCGTTCATCAACCAGGGCAGAGGCACGACCGACGCGGCGCTGATCATCGACGCGATGGACCTGCTGCACCATGACGCCTTGCCGGGCATGGTGGCGATCGGCTCGAGCGACGCCGACTTCGCGCCGCTGGCGGTGCGGCTGCGCGAGGACGGAATTCGCGTCCTGTGCTTCGCGTTGCGCGACAAGGCGGACGGCGACGCGCTGGCGCTGGTCTACGACGAGGTGTTGTACCTGGACACGGGCGGCCGGTCCGAGCGCAGCGACCGTGCCGAGCCCGCCACCAAGCCGGCGCGCAAGGCGCCGGCGGCAAGGAAGACGGTGGAGAAGGCGGCGCCGGCTCGTGCTCCGGCCGCCAAGGCCACGCCGGCGCCTGCGCCCAAGGCCCGCAGCAACAAGGTGTTTGCGAACGACGACGAGTTCGAAGCGATTCTGGAGGCGGTCCCCGAGCTGCTGAGCGGCGAGCAGATTCCGCTCAATGACGTCACCAAGCAGCTGCGCGACGCCAAGGTGCTGGGCCGCAGCGCCAAGTCCACCACGCTGCTGGGCCGGCATGCCGACGACTTCCGGCTGACGCCCGAGCGCAATCCGGCGTATGTCCAATGGATCAGGCGATCGACTCGCTAGCGCATCCGGCAATCGACTGGAGCCGGCCCTGGTATGCGGACTGGCGTGAGGTGGGAGCGCCGGTCGCGGCAGGCGTTCAGGCCGGCGTGCCATTGCACGACGCGCTGAACGCGCAGCGGGGCGCCCCCGTGCAATTCGTCGCGCAGGAAAAACTTCCTGCCGGGCAGGCCTACGAAGAGTACATCCGGGGCAGCGGCAATTGCCCGATGCGTCCCGGCCTGCACGACTTCTTCAACGGCCTGGTGTGGCTGAGGCTGCCGCGCACCAAGTCCAGGCTGAACCAGTTGCAGGCGGCGGAAATCGAGGCGCACGGTGTCGGCGCCGTGCGCGGGCCGGTGCGCGACGCGATCACGTTGTTCGACGAGAACGGCGCGCTGCTCGACGCGCCGCCGCCTTTGTGGGAGGCGCTGCTGGCGCACGACTGGCGGCGCCTCTTCGTCGAACTGCGGCCGCTCTGGGACGAGGCGCGGCTGCTGGTGGTCGGCCATGCGCTGCTGGAAAAGCTGGCGGCGCCGCGCAAGGCGCTCACGGCGCACGTCTGGCGGCTTCCGGCCGCGCTCGAATCGGTCGCCGATGCTGATGCGCAGCTGGCGGATCAGCTCGTGCCGGCGCTGCTGGCGGCCAAGCCGTTTACGCCGCTGCCGGTGCTGGGGATTCCCGCATGGTGGCCCGAAAACCAGGAAGTTTCCTTCTATGATGACGTCCAGGTCTTCCGACCTCGCAGGGCACCAAAACGCAAAACAACTCCGCCCCTGCAGCCCACCGCGCCGGCTTGAATTCCAGTCGACGGTCCTCATCTGAGCGCGGTGGGCAGTTCCCAACCCTTTCGGAGAGTTCATGAAACGCATTTTCCTGTTCGTGCTGACCAACCTGGCGGTGATGGTGGTGCTGGGCACCGTCGCCAGCCTGCTGGGCGTCAACCGCTTCCTTACGGCCAACGGGCTGAACCTGGGCATGCTGCTCGGCTTCGCAGCGGTGATGGGTTTCGGCGGCGCCATCATTTCGCTGCTGCTGTCAAAGACGATCGCCAAGTGGAGTTCCGGCGTGCGGGTGATCGACCCGCCGCAGAATTCCGACGAGGCCTGGATCGTTGCGACGGTCAAGCAGTTCGCCGACAAGGCTGGTATCGGCATGCCCGAAGTCGGCATCTTCGAGGGCGAGCCCAATGCCTTCGCCACCGGCGCCTTCAAGAACAGCGCCCTGGTCGCGGTGTCCACCGGCCTGCTGCAGGGGATGACGCGCGAGGAAGTCGAAGCGGTGATCGGCCACGAGGTGGCACACATTGCCAACGGCGACATGGTCACGATGACGCTGATCCAGGGCGTGATGAACACCTTCGTGGTGTTCCTGTCGCGGGTGATCGGCTATGCGGTCGATGGTTTCCTGAGCAAGGGCGAGAACCGCTCCGGCCCGGGCATCGGCTACTACGTCACCACCATCGTGCTGGACATCCTGCTCGGGTTCCTGGCGGCGATCATCGTGGCCTGGTTCTCGCGCCACCGTGAGTTCCGCGCCGACGCCGGCTCGGCGCGCCTGCTGGGTCGCAAGCAGCCGATGATCAACGCGCTGGCGCGGCTCGGCGGCATGGTCCCCGGCGAGCTGCCCAAGGGCCTGCAGGCGTTGGGCATCACCTCGGGCGTGGGCAAGCTGTTTTCCACCCACCCACCGATCGAAGAGCGCATCGCCGCGCTGCAAGCCGCGGCCTGACCGGCCGCGTCCCGCGCAACGCTGCCAGCGTCAGCCGAGCGTGCGCCGGACCTCGGCAGGGTCCATTCCGTACATCTCCGCGAAGGCTTCCATGGTCAGGCCGCTGGCCTGGAAGGCGCGGTTCAAGGCCTCGCGTTTCGCGGCTTTCTGGGCCAGCTGGGCGAGCGCTTCGTCGAGGATGGCGTTTCCGACGTCGTCCTGCGTGCGCATTTTCTCGGCGTACTCGGTCGGGGTCAGGCCGGAGGCTTCGATGGCGGCAACCAGGCGCGGCACGACGCGCGGCCGCAGGTCGTCCTTGGTGCGCTGCTGGCGACGCTTGAACACTTCGAGGATGGCGTGGTGAATGTGCTCGGGCGCCAACGCTGCGACCGGCTGGCCGTCCAGGTCATGGCGCTGCAGGCCGGACGCCACGCTCTCCAGGTAGGCGGTGGAGCGGGCGTGCAGGCCCAGCGCCACTTTCAACTCGTCGCGCGGGAAAGCTTCCGGATGGCGGGCCAGCAGGTCTTCGAAGATGCCGATCTTCAGCGGCTTGAAATGGGCGCCGAACAGCTGCGGATGCAGCTCGAACAGCTTGTCGAGCACCGGATGGGCCGGCTTGCCGCGCGGAGGACCCCTGCGCTGTTGCGCCTTGGGGCGCGGCCTGGTGGCTGTGGCTGCAGCAGCGCTGGGAGCAGGAGCGGTCGGGCCGGCGTGGAGAGCGGGAGCGGTGTCGGTCATGGTGCGGATCGAGTTGGAATTCGGATGGCGGCCTGGGCCACGGCCTCGCCGACGCGGATGCCGTCGACGCCGGCAGACAGGATGCCGCCGGCATAGCTGGCGCCTTCGCCGGCGGGGAACAGGCCGCGCACGTTCAGGCTCTGGTAGTCGTCGCCGCGGGTGATCCGCAGCGGCGAGGAGGTTCGGGTCTCGACGCCGGTCAATACCGCGCCTGGCATGTCGAAGCCCTTGATCTTGCGGCCGAACACCGGTAGCGCTTCGCGTAGCGCGGCAATGGCGTAAACGGGCAGCGCTTCAGCCAGGTCGCCCAGCGTCACGCCGGGCTTGTACGAAGGCTCGACATCGCCGAGTTGCGTCGATGCGCGGCCAGCGATGAAGTCGCCCACCAGCTGGGCCGGCGCGCGGTAGTCGCCACCGCCCAGCGCATATGCGTTCGATTCGAGCCGGCGCTGCAGCGCGATGCCGGCCAGCGGGCCGCCGGGATAATCCGCGGGGTCGATGCCCACCACCATGCCGGCGTTGGCGTTGCGCTCGTTGCGCGAATACTGGCTCATGCCGTTGGTGACGATCCGGCCCGGCTCCGAGGTGGCGGCGACCACGGTGCCGCCGGGGCACATGCAGAAGCTGTAGACCGAGCGGTCGTTGCTGGCGTGGTGCACCAGCTTGTAGTCCGCGGCGCCCAGCAGCGGATGGCCGGCGTGGCGGCCCCAGCGGGCCCGGTCGATCACGCCCTGCGGGTGCTCGATCCGCAATCCGATCGAGAACGGCTTGGCCTCCATGAACACGCCGCGTTCATGCAGCATCTCGAACGTGTCACGCGCGCTGTGACCGAGCGCCAGCACCACGTGGTCGGCGCGCAGCTCGGAGCTGGCGCCGCTGGCCTGGTCCAGCACAATGAGGCCGCGAACGTGACCGTCCTCGATCCGCAGGTCGGTGACGCGCTGCTGGAAGCGAATCTCGCCACCCAGCGCGATGATCTGTTCGCGCATCGTCTCGACCACCTTCACCAGCTTGAAAGTGCCGATGTGCGGGTGGGCCGCCGACAGGATCTCGGGCGGTGCCCCGGCGTTCACGAATTCGGTCATCACCTTGCGCCCGAGGTGGCGCGGGTCCTTGATCTGGCTCCACAGCTTGCCGTCGGAGAACGTGCCGGCCCCGCCTTCGCCGAACTGCACATTGCTTTCGGGATCGAGGACGCCCTTGCGCCAAAGGTCCCAGGTGTCCTTGGTGCGCTGGCGCACCGCGGTGCCGCGCTCCAGCACGATCGGCTTGAAACCCATTTGCGCCAGCACCAGCGCCGCGAAGATGCCGCAGGGGCCGAAGCCGACCACCACCGGGCGGACCGGCAGCATGGCGGGCGCGGCCACGGGCGGATGCCACACCATGTCCGGCGTAACGGCAATGTGGGGATTGGCTGCGAGCGTGGCCAGCAGTGCCGGCTCCTGCGCCGGATCGGCCAGTGTCACGTCGACGATGTAGACGGCCGTGAGTTCCGCCTTGCGGGCGTCGAAACTGCGCTTGAACAGGTCGACCCCGGCGATCTGCTCGCGCGGCAGCGCCAGCATCCGGCAGGCGGCGGCAAGCAAGGTGGAGTCTGGGTGCTCCGCTTCGGCCAGCGTGAGCTTGATTTCGGACAGTCGGATCATCGTGCGGGCGGCTCGTGTTGATCAAGCAGGCAACCGCCGATGATACCGGCCAGGACGCAACCGGGCGCTTCAGGTCGGCAGGAAGCCCTCGATCGACAGGTAGCGCTCGCCGGTGTCGTAGTTGAAGCCCAGTACCGTGGCGCCGGGCGCCAGCTCGGGTAGCTTCTGGGCGATCGCCGCGAGCGTGGCGCCGGAGGAGATTCCGACCAGGATGCCTTCCTCGCGGGCGCAGCGGCGGGCCATTTCACGGGCCGCCTCGGCCTCGACCTGGATGGTGCCGTCGAGAACGCTCATGTCGAGGTTCTTCGGGATGAATCCGGCACCGATGCCCTGGATCGGGTGCGGCGCCGGCTGCCCGCCGGAGATCACCGGCGATGCGCTGGGCTCCACGGCGAAGACCTTCAGCTGGGGCCATTTGGCTTTGAGCACCCGGGCACAGCCGGTGAGGTGGCCGCCGGTGCCGACGCCGGTGATCAACGCATCGACGCCGCCAGGGAAGTCGGCAATGATTTCCTGCGCCGTGGTGCGGGCATGGATCTCGATGTTGGCCGGGTTCTCGAACTGCTGCGGCATCCACGCGCCCGGCGTGGCGGCGACGATTTCTTCCGCGCGGGCGATCGAGCCCTTCATGCCTTTCTCGCGTGGGGTCAGGTCGAAGGTCGCGCCGTAGGCCAGCATCAGCCGGCGCCGCTCCACCGACATGCTGTCGGGCATCACCAGGACGATCTTGTAGCCCTTGACGGCAGCCACCATCGCCAGCCCGATGCCGGTGTTGCCCGAGGTCGGCTCGACGATGGTGCCGCCCGGCTTGAGCGCGCCGGACTTTTCGGCCGCTTCGACCATCGCCAGGGCGATGCGGTCCTTGATCGAGCCGCCCGGGTTGGCGCGCTCGGACTTGATCCAGACCGCGTGGCCGGCGCCGAAGAGCCGGTTGACGCGGATGTGCGGCGTGTTGCCGATGGTTTGCAGGATGCTTTCGACTTTCATTGGAGGCTCCTTTTGGCTGCGGTCGGGCGGCCATTGTGGCGCAGGGCGATAATGCGTGGGTGAAGCCCGCCAGACCGCCGCTGGTGCGATCTGGGAAACCAGGCACTGGAGGAATGTCCGGACTGCACAGGGCAGCGTAGGAGGTAACACCTCTCCACCGTGAGGTGAGGATCAGAGCAACAGAGACGAGTCGCGGCGGGCAACCGCCGCGGGTGAAACGGGCAATCTCTACGCGCAGCAATACCAAGTAGGCACACGTTGATGGGGCCCCCAGAGTGTGCGGGTAGGTAGCACCGAGCCGTCTGGCGACAGACGGCCCAGATTAATGGCGGTCACGCCGGGGGCAACCCCGGCGCCACAGAATCCGGCTTATCGGCGGACTTCACACTTTTTTGATCCCGGCGCAAGGCCGGGATGACGGCTGTTTAGAACCGCTCGTGCGCCATCAGATAGCGCCATTCGCCGACCGGCAGCGGCCCGAGCGACACGCGGCCCAGGCGCATGCGCTTGAGCGCCAGCAGCCGCAGGCCGACGGCGTCGCACATGCCGGGCACGTGCTCGGGCAGCACGCCCTTTAAGGCGAAGCGCAGCCGGGTTTCGCCTTCGCCGGTGCTGTTGACGCTGACCTTGATCGGGGGCAGCGGGTGGCCGCGGAACGTCAGGCCGTGGCACAGGCGCTTGACCTGATCGGGCGTTACCTCGCCGGCCACCTGCGCGATCAGCTCCTGCTCGATGGTTGCCGCGTCCTCGGTCAGCTTGCGCAGAATGCGGCCGTCCTGGCTCAGCACCACGAGGCCGGCGGCTTCGCGCGGCAGCGCCGAAGGAATCACGAGACGGCTGAAATGGCGCTTGATCGCGCGCACGCCCGATGGATCGTCCGTCGCTCGCAGGTGCGGATGCACCTCCGGCGCAGCATCGGCCGGTTTGTGCAGCAGGATGGTGATCGGCAACAGCGCCAGCAGGCTGGCGTCCGGCGCAATGGCGACCTGCTGGTCCTGCACTCTGGACATCGGCTCTTCGACCACCTTCCCATCCACCGTGACCCAGCCGCCCTCGATGTACTGCTCGGCCTCGCGGCGCGAGCAGCCCTTGAGCTCGGCCACCCGCTTGGCCAGCCTGACCGGCTCGCTCATGGGTTGCCCTGCAGGGTTTCGAGCCGCTGGACGTGGGCCAGCAACGAGCGCTGCGCCACCGGCCACATGCGCGGCGGCACGTCGTCGTAGGCCAGCTCCACCCATTCGTCCAGGCTGCCGCCGGGGCGCTGGCGCATGGCGGCCAGCACCTTGGCCTCCCGCTGGAGCCGATGCGCCTTGAGCCGTGCGATTGCATCGCTGGCCGACGCCAGCACGTAGCCATGCGCCGGAAAGATGAATTCGATGCCGGTTTCTTCGCAGGCGGCGGCGAGCCGGTCGAGCGAGGCCAGGTAGTCGGTCATGTTGCCGTCCGGCGGGTCGACGATGGTGGTGCTGCCGTTCAGGATGTGGTCGCCGGAAAACAGCAGGCCGTCCTCCAGCAGCACCAGGCACAGGTGGTTGGCGGCGTGGCCGGGGGTCAGGACGACCTCCAGCGTATGCGTCGCGCCGCGGCCGGACATGGACAGACGCTCGCCGTCCTGCAGTTCCCGGTCCGGTTTGAACTCGCTGGCGGGGCGGGCCGTCGATGCCGACGACAGGCCCAGGATCGGCGGACGCCGCTGGCACAGCGCCTGCAACGGCTTGGCACCGGGCGAGTGGTCGGCGTGCGAATGGGTGCAGACGATCATCCGGATGTCGCCGCCGGCCGCGTGCCATAGCTGCTGCAGGTGTTCCGGGTCGTTGGGTCCGGGATCGATCGCGATGTAACCGCTGTCCGGATCGCCGACGAGGTAGCTGTTGGTGCCCGGTCCGGTCATGACGCCGGGGTTCGGCGCCGTCAGCCGGGTGACGTTCTTCAACAGCCGCACCGGCTCGCCGGTGCGCCAGTCGAGGTGGTGCACCATCTGGCCGTCGGGGCTGACCAGCGCCAGTTCGCCGTAGGCGCTCTCGTGCTCCATGAAGCGCGCTTCGGCGCCGTGCAGGAAGCCGGCCCGCGGGCAGCTGGTCCACAGCGGGCTTTCGTCGGTGCAGGCCTGCAGCACGGCGTCGACGGAGGCCAATTTCTCCAGCCGCTCCAGCGTGCGGATGGTCGGAAAGATCATGAAGAAGCTGCCGGCCTGGTGGCGTGCCAGCGCGTCGGCCGGCCGCACCCAAACCGGTTCGAACTGCTCCGCCTCGTCTGCCACCGGCGCCTGGTTGGCCGGCATGCGCGCCACCAGAAAGGGGACGTCGAAGCGGCGCGGCAGGTCGCGGTCGGTGATCCAGTGCGCCAGCAGATGCACCTGGTCGGCGCCCAGCGTCAGGCCGCGCGCTTCGCACTGCGGCGCGAAGGGTGCATCGCGGCTCAGCGCCGCGATGTCGGCATCGTCGGCCGGCCTGCCGTCGGCATGGCGGGCCAGCAGCACGCCCAGCTCTTCAAAACTCTCGCGGATCGCGGCGATGGCCTGCGTCAGGCGCTGGTCGCTCTGGCCTGGCCGGCGTGCGGCGATGCGAGGGGCCGCGCCATCGGCCGCGTCGATGCCGCCGCCGGGGAACACATAGGCTCCGGGCGCGAAGCTGGCGGTCGCGGAGCGGCGAGTCATCAGAACCTCGACGCCGGTGTCGCCGGCGCCGTCGCGCAGCAG
>JACMQP010000330.1 GCA_014376915.1 Ramlibacter sp. | reverse complement strand
TGCGCGTCTTCCACCGTGATGCCGGCGTTGTGCTGGCGGGCAATCTCCAGCACGATCGGCAGGCCCAGGCCCGAGCCGTCGACGTTGGTGCCCAGCACCCGGTAGAACGGCTGGAACACGAGTTCGCGCTCGGTCTCGGGAATCCCCGGCCCCGAATCTTCCACCTGAAGCACCAGCACATGGCCGAACGGGTCGGCCAGGACCCGCGCGGTGATGACGCCTGGGTGGTCGGCGCTGGACGGCGTGTAGCTGATTGCGTTGTCCAGCAGGTTGCGGATCATTTCTTTCAGCAGCGTCGGGTTGCCGGGCAACGTGACGCCGGGGGCGCCCGGCCGCGCGCCGTCGTAGCCGAGGTCGAAGCGCTTGTCCATGGTGCGCGGCACCGAGTCCTGCACCACTTCCATCGTCAGCTGCGCCAGGTCGCACGGTTGCCGAGCGATGGTCTGCTGGCCGCTGCTCTCGGCGCGAGCCAGCGCCAGCAACTGGTTGACAGTGTGGGTGGCGCGCACGCTGGAGCGGCCGATCTGTTTGAGCGATTGCTTCAACTCCTCGGCGTTGAAACCTTCGCGCTGCGCCAGGTCGGCCTGCATTCGCAGGCCCGCGAGCGGCGTCTTGAGCTGGTGCGCCGCGTCGGCCAGGAAGCGCTTCTGGGTGGAGATCGAAACCTTCAGCCGATTCAACAGGTCGTTGATCGACGACACCAGCGGCGCCACTTCCAGCGGCACCGCCTTGTCGTCGAGCGGGCTCAGGTCGTCTGGCTTGCGCTGTCGGATGCGCTCTTCCAGCTGCGACAGCGGCTTGATGCCTCGCACCAGCGCCAGCCAGACCAGTAGCACCGCCAGCGGCAGGATGACGAACTGGGGCAGCATCACGCCCTTGATGATTTCCGTGGCCAGCACCGAGCGCTTCTCGCGCGTCTCGGCTACCTGCACCAGCGCCGGCTGCGCGTCCGCCAGGTCCAGCTTGACCCACGTGTAGGCGATGCGCACGTCGAGGCCGCGCATCTCGTCGTCGCGCAGCCGCACTTCGCCGACGGCCGGCCGCTCTTCCTCATGCGGGCCGGGAAAGTCCTTCTCGCCGCTCAGGACTTCGCCCTTCGCGCCGAGCACCTGGTAGTAGACGAGGTCGGAGTCGTCGGCACGCAGCAGTTCGCGCGCCGGCTGCGGCAGGTTGAAGACGACGCGGCGGTTCTGCACCGTCACCAGCTGGGCCAGCGCCTGCACGTTGTATTCGAGCGCGCGGTCGAACGGCTTGCCGGCAATGCTCTGGGCCACCAGCCAGGTCAACGCCAGGCTGACGGGCCACAGCAGCAGCAGCGGCGTCAGCATCCAGTCCAGGATCTCGCCGAACAGCGAGCGCTGCTCACGCTGGAAGATTTTCACTTGGTGTTCAGCCGGGGATTTTCTCGAGGCAGTAGCCCAGCCCGCGCACCGTGGCGATACGGATCGGGCCCTTCTCGATCTTCTTGCGCAACCGGTGGATGTAGACCTCGATCGCGTTGTTGCTCACCTCTTCGCCCCACTCGCACAGCCGCTCGACCAGTTGGTCCTTGCTGACCAGCCGGCCGGCGCGCTGCAGCAGCACTTCGAGCAGGCCCAGCTCGCGGGCGGAGAGTTCGACCATCTTGCCGTCGATGGTCGCCACCCGGCCGGCCTGGTCGTACACCAGCGGGCCATGCTTGATGGTGCTGCTGGTGCCGCCCATGCCGCGCCGCGTCAGGGCGCGCACGCGAGCCTCCAGCTCCTGCAGGCTGAAGGGCTTGGCCATGTAGTCGTCGGCACCGTAGTCCAGGCCCTTGACGCGTTCCTCCACGCTGTCAGCGGCGGTGAGGATCAGCACCGGCAGCGACGAGCCGCGGCTACGCAGCTTGCGCAGCACTTCCAGGCCATGCATCTTCGGCAGGCCGAGGTCCAGGATCAACAGGTCGAACTCGTTGTTGGTCATCAGCGCGGCATCGGCTTCGCTGCCGCTGGCAACGTGGTCGACCGCCGCGCCCGAAGCCCGTAGCGTTCGCAGCAGGCCGTCGGCCAGCACCTGGTCGTCTTCGGCAATCAGTATCCGCATGACTGTCTCCTGTTGCTGAAATTCTAGGCGCCGCCACCAGCATAAGCTTCCAGCCCGATGGCCACCACGGCGGCGATCTCGGCGCCGACTTCGGCGCGGAATTCTGCTTCCGCCTGCGCCACCGCCTCCTTGAAGGCCTGCAGCCAGGCCAGCCCGCTGTCAGTGAACCGCACGACGCGGGCGCGCGCGTCGCGGCTGTCCTTCTCGCGCAGCACCAGCCCCCAGGCCTCGCACTGGTCGACCAGGTCGCCCATCGCCTGTTTGCTCATGCCGGCGCTCTGTGCGAGGTCCGTGAGGCGCGCGCCTTCGATCGCCAGGTGCCGCGTGATGTGGATGTGCGCCGCGCTGACCTGGCTGCGCGCGGCAAGGTTGGACAGCGCCAGCGGCACGTCCTCGTTGTGCGCCATCAGGTGCAGCACGCGCGCGTCGAAGCGCCGCATGGCGTTGCCCAGCAAGCGGCCCAGGTGGACCTGGCGGCGGATTTCGGAAAGTGCTTCAACAGTCACACGCAAATGGTAAGTCAAACTGACGAAAAAACACGTTTACTTCATGCGACCTGCAGCGGTACATTACTGATCAAGCATCCAGCCTGTGAATAAAAACAACTGGATTAACCAACCAAGTCATTGATTCACAAGGAGATTTTCATGGACGTTCAAGTCAAAGGCACTCGCATCGGTGCGCCGGACAGCGACAAGAGCAAGGCCCTGCAGGTCGCCTTGGCCCAGATCGAGAAGCAGTTCGGCAAGGGCACGATCATGCGGCTGG
>JACMQP010000329.1 GCA_014376915.1 Ramlibacter sp. | reverse complement strand
GATCCAGCTCGCGCACAGGGCCATCGGTTGCTCCAGCACCACGTAGGCGGTGTCCTGGTGCACCGCCTGGGTGGATCCGCGTTCGAAGTGCAGGCCCTGGAACGCCAGGATGTTCTCCTCGAACACCAGCTTGAGGAAATCCACGATCGGGCGGGAATAGATCAGGCGGTGGGCAGACTTCAAATGCACGTAGGTATCGAGGACCTTGGTCAGCGGCTTGTTGATGTCCGCCTCTTCCAGCGGGACGACACTCTTGTCCTGGGGGCCGGCGACCGGCACGCTGGCCTGCAATGGGCTGCCGCCCCTGGTCGCGCCTTGCAGGTCGCGCTGGTAGGCATCGATGGCATCGTGCGCAACGGCCTGCTCGAGGATGACGTAGCCGTTCTTGATGAAGAATGCCAGCTTGTCCTTCAGCGCGGCGGCCTTGGAGTCATGCGCCACCTTTGATGCCAGCACATCCCCCGCGTCGAGCCGGTCGACCCAGAGTCCGCCGAACTGGCTGTAGTACTGCGGTGGATTGGCGGCAGGTGCGGCGGGTTTGGGCGTGCGAAAGAGGGAGGTCAGTCGGTCAAGCATGTGATTGTGTCGGGTGGGGTGGTCGTCTCTGGCCCGGGACGCCGGGTGGTGCCGGTCATGATACCGAAGTCAAAGCGGGGAGCGCCCCTTCACGCGGCGCCTTTCCCGCGCCCGTATTTCGCCTGCAAGCTCGCCTCCGCGATCGAGTTCCCGTTCACCATGAACCGCGCCAGCGCCGCGGTCTGGCCGAGGTGGGCAAGATCACGTCGCATCAGGTGCGTTTGGCGCGGCAGGGCGGGGCGGCGAAGCAACCGTTGCCATCGCACCCGCGCTCGAAGCGACGAATTGCCACCCGCCCAAAGCTCTCAAGCAGTGCGCAAGATGGCTGAATCACCCGGAGGCAAACGTTTTTTGAGCGCTCGCTTGTCCTCTAACCCCGTTGCCGCCGCGCCAAGCGGCTGGCGGCATGCCGAACTCACGCCGGAAAGCACGGCTGAACGCCGGGTCTGTCGCGTAGCCGACGTCCTGCGCCACATGCGTGACGCTCAGCGAGCTGGTCCGCAACATGCCGGCGGCGAGGGCCATCCGCCAACGGGTGAGGTAGTGCATCGGGGACTGCCCGACGTAATGCGTAAACCGCTCAGCAAGGACCGACCGGGAAATATTGCATTCGCCGGCCAGCGTTTCCACCGTCCAGGGGTGCGCAGGGCGCGAGTGCATCAACGCCAACGCCGTGCCGACAACCCGGTCTCGGACACCAGCGAGCCAGCCCGTGTGCTCCGGGGGCAGTTGTTCCATGTAACGGCGCAGCGTCTCGATGAAGAGGACTTCCGAGAGTTTTGCGAGCACGCCTGCGCCCCCTGGGCGCGAGGCGGCGGCTTCGGCCACTGCATACCGTATCGAGCTCTCCAGCCAGCCGGGCTCGTTATGCCCCCGCAGGCTCACGGTGAGCACGCGAGGAAGCGCGTTGAGGATCGGGCGACACAGACGCGGGTCACAGGAGAGATAACCACAAATGAATTTCGTCGCCGCTCCGCCGCCGCCGAACCGCACCTCGCGCGGCCCCCGGCGCAGGAGCGACGGCAGGTCCGCGAGCGGCGCAGGCGGCACATCGGGGGCGGACGCCATGAGGTGGGCGTCGCCGTGCGGAAACACGATGATCTGGCCCGCCCGCAGTACGCCGGGTGGAGCCCCCTCCACCTCCACCCGGCACTCGCCCTCGGTCAAGAGGTGAAAGATCACCAGCCGTTCCGCCCCGGGATGCAAGGTCTGCATCACGCTGGTCGCCTCGGGAGAGGCAAAGCACCACGGTGCGCTGAACCTTGCGTTGAAGAACACCGCGCTGTTCAGGCGAACAACGCGAAGCACCTCGGAAAGGGCGTCCATCAGGCGCCGGCGGCTGTGGCGAGTCGAAGATCGATCGCGACGTCAATCGGGCTGCGCAACGCGCCTGACATTGGCGAATGCGAGTGCGCTGCTGCGACGAGGTCACGCAACGCCTTCTGCGGCGTCTCGTGCGCTTCCAGAGTGACGGTCAACCAGAAGCGCACGGGGCCGGCCGGCACCTCCGGCGCAATCCCCAGCATGCCTCGCGCATCGGATTCACTGCGCGCTTCCACCTCGACCCGCTTCAACGCGATGCCGCGCATCGCCGCTTGCATCGCGATGCTGGTCACCAAACACGACGCGACGCCCGCACGAAAATACCATCCTGGCGACGGCGCCGCACCATCCCCGCCCAGGGCGGGCGGCATATCGGTGCGTAACGAAGGCATCGCAGCGTGCGACAGTTTTGTGCCGAGCGCGCCGTCCCAGACGGCCACGGCGGGCGAGTCCTCCTGAAGCGCGGCGGAAGGGCGTCGCTTGAATGCATCGCATGCGCGCGAAAGGCAGGCGCCAATGTGCGAATTGGTCGTCATGCTGAGCTCCGGGTGGTTGTGGGGCGGAAGGACATTGTCTGCGCTCCGACCGGTGATGTCGATTCGCGCCGGAGCCTCGGACAAGAAATGCGGAGCAGTGGATCGGGCATGGTGCATCCACGATCCAAGTGCGAGCCACGGACAAGAGTCCCGGTGTCCTGGATAAGGACAGTTCGACTCTTGGCGGCCACACTGCTCTCATGAGTAACCCCCCCGATCCACACTACGACGTGCGCGCCCTGCAGGCGCCGTTGCGTTGCGCCTACGCGCGAGACCCCGTCCGGGCCGCCGTTGTCGACGTCGCGTGGACCGAGGGAGGCGACAGCACCAATCCGATGTCGGGCCGGGTGCACTTCGGCAGCCACGCGATATCAAGCGTCGAATACGGCGTGCACCAGGCGATCGGGGGCACGCACGCCGCCCCGGTGCCCGGCGACCTGCTCTGCGCCGCGCTTGCGAGCTGCCAGGAGTCGAGCGTGCGAATGGTCGCCAACGTGCTCGGCGTGCGCCTGCTCGAGCTCCGGGTCGACGTCCGCGCGACGGTTGATGTGCGCGGAACGCTCGGCATGAACAGCCTGATTCCGGTCAAGTTTCAGTCGATTCAAGTCAGCGTGCGCCTGCGTCCCGCGCCGGACACACCTGCCCTGCGCCTGCGTCAGATGATCCGCGCCGCTGAGCGCGCCTGCGTCGTGTTGCAGACACTGCGCGCAGGCGTGCCGGTCACGCTGGAACTCGACCTTCCTTCAGCGAACCGACCCGCCCCATGATCTGATTTCAGCCGCACCCACAGAGGTGCTTCCTCTCAACCCCTCATTCAAGGACCCGGCAATGACAATGCAAACACCCAACCCGAACAAGGCGCTCTGGGAAAAGGGCGATTTCACCCGTATCGCTGCTGCTATGCGTGATAGCGGCGAAGCCCTGGCGAAGGCGATCGGAATCACTGGAGGACTCAAGGTGCTGGACCTCGGTTGCGGCGACGGGACCACGGCCATACCCGCCGCCAAGCTCGGCGCGGATGTGCTGGGCGTCGACATCGCGCGCAACCTCGTCGAGGCAGGCAACAAGCGCGCGGCAGCAGCGGGCCTGCAAAACTGCAAGTTCGAGGAAGGCGATGCGTCGAACCTGACCGGCCTCGAGAACCAGACGTTCGATCGTGTCGTGAGCATCTTTGGCGCAATGTTCGCCCCGAGGCCCTTCGACGTCGCCAAAGAGATGGTGCGCGTGACCAAGCCCGGCGGGCTGATCGTGATGGGCAACTGGATCCCGAACGATCCGACACTCGTCGCGCAGATCCTGAAGATCGGCTCCTTCTACTCGCCGCCGCCGCCGGAGGGATTCGTCAGCCCCATGACCTGGGGCGTCGAGAGCCACGTGCTGGAACGCTTCGGCGCTGCAGGTGTGCCCAAGGAAGACATCACCTGCGAAAAGGACACGTTCACCTTCCACTTTGCCGGCTCGCCGTCCGCGTTTGTCGATGAGTTTTTGCGGTACTACGGCCCGACTATGAACGCGTACGAGGCGGCGGAAAGGAGCGGCAAGGGCGACCAGCTGCGCCAGCAACTCGAAGACCTCTTCGCCAGCCAGAACAAGAGCGCCACTGCGGAAAAGACCTCGGTCGCGGCTACGTTCCTGCGGGTGACCGTACGCACCCACTAGGAGTCTGCGCGCGGGCCAGCGCCCTGGCTTCATGCGCCACCAGCGCGTCGCGACCGACATGCGGCGGCTCGTTGTTCTGCTGGATCGGGGCGTTCTGCGCATAGAACTCCCGGATCGCCTCGACGTGAGCGTTCTGCTCCACGCGGGCGGTGAAACGGGCGAGCGTCTGTTCGGTCGGCATTTCGTATGGTGCTCCGCAATCGCGTGTCCGCAAACGGCCAGCGCCATCCCCGTTTTCGGCGAGACTGATCCAGATGCCCAGCACCCCATTGCCTCGCTCCTTCACCGCCCTTGCCGGCTCCAACCTCGCCGCCCAGTCGGCCGAGCAACTGAGTCTGGCGGCCGTGCCGCTGGTGGCCGTGCTCGCGCTCGGCGCGGGCCCGGGCGAGATCGGCACGCTGGCGGCGGTGCAGACGCTGCCGTTCCTGCTGCTGTCGATTCCGTTGGGGCTGCTGGCCGACCGGGTCTCGCGGCGCCGCCTGATGGTGGCGGCCGAGGTGTTGCGGGCGCTCTCGCTGCTGGGGCTGCTGGGCATGGTCCTGGCTGGAGGTTTGTCGATCACCTGGCTTGCGGTGCTGGGATTCATCGGCGCCGTCGGCACGGTGGGCTTCAGCGTGGCGGCGCCGGCGCTGGTCCCTGCATTGGTGCCGCGCGAGCTGCCGGGCCGCGCCAATGGCCGTCTCGAGCTGGCGCGCAGCGCCGCCTTCGCCGGCGCGCCTTCCGCTTTCGTTCTCGCGGCAGTGCTCTCGCTCGCGGCTGTCGCCCTGCTGTGGCGGCTGCACGAACCGGAACGTCCGGCCGCGCCCCCGTGCCACCCCGTGCTGGAGATCAAGGACGGCGCCCAGTTCGTCTGGCGACAGCCGTTCCTGCAACCGATGCTGATGACCGGGGTGGTCTGGAACATCTCGTGGTTCGTGCTGCAGGCGGCCTACGTTCCCTACGCAGTCCGGGTGCTGGGCCTGAGCGCGCAAATGGTCGGCGCCATGCGGTTCGGGCGTGCCATCCAGCTCGGGCCGGTGGTCTCGGTGCTGGCGGCCGCGACGATGGTGGCGACCCTGTTCCTGCCGACCGGAGTACTGGCGGCAACGTCGTTCTTCCTGTTCGGCGT
>JACMQP010000328.1 GCA_014376915.1 Ramlibacter sp. | reverse complement strand
GCCGCCGGTTCAGTACGTGGACCAGAGCGGCGCCCTGAAGGGGATGCGGATCGAACTGGGCGAAGAGATCGCCAGGCGCCTGTGCCTCAAGGCCGAATACATCCGCATCGAGTTCTCGGCCATGATCCCCGGCCTGCAGGTTGGCCGCTGGGACATGATCAATACCGGCATCTTCTACACCGAGGAGCGCGCCAAGATGATGCAGATGCTGCCTTACGAAGACCAGGCCATCAGCATCTCCACGGCCAAGGGCAATCCGGGAAAGATCTCCAGGCCGGACGACCTGTCGGGCAAGGCCATCGGTGTGGAAATCGGAGGCTTCGAGGAGCGCCGCACGCGCGAGCTGGACAAGCAGCTGACCGACAAGGGCATGAAGGGCATGAACATCCGGACCTATGAGAACTTCGCGATGGCCTTCCAGTCCCTGCGCGCAGGCCAGGTCGAAGTGGCGCTGTCCATCGATTCCACCGGCGCCGAATACCAGAAGCGGGGCGACTTCGACCGTGTGCTCTCGGGTCTGTTCCCGACACCCGTCGCACTGGCGCTCAAGAGCAGGCCGCTGGCCGAGACCGTGGCAAAAGTTCTCAACGACATGAAGGCCGATGGCAGCTTCCAGAAGTTGTTCGCCGCCTATGGCGTGAAGCCGATCGACGGCGCCGTGGTGGTCAAGGGCCCGGCGAACTGATCGGGCCACATCATGGGCCAAGGCTGGAACTGGTCGGGTTTCTTCGACTACCTCTTCAATCTCTACATCCTCGGAGGGGTGGTCACGACCGTCTGGCTGACGCTGGCGGCGATCGTCGGCGGCATGGTGCTGGGCACCGTGCTCGCACTGGCCCGGCTTTCGAGCCGCGTCTGGCTGAACGGACCGGCGCATTTCTACATCTGGCTGTTCCGCGGCACGCCGTTGCTGGTGCAGCTGATCATCATCTACACCGGCTTGCCACAGCTGGGACTGAAGTTGTCGGTAATCGAGTCCGCGCTGCTCGGGCTGATCCTCAACGAGGCTGCCTACCTGGCCGAGATCATCCGCGGCGGCATCCAGTCGATCTCGGTGGGCCAGACCAATGCAGCACGCGCCATGGGCTTCACCGGACCGCAGACGCTGCGCTACGTCGTGATGCCGCAGGCGATGCGCCTGATCATGCCGACGCTGGGCAACAGCATCAACGGCCTGCTCAAGACGACGTCGATCACTTCGGTGATCTCGATGGAAGAACTGCTGCGCCGCACCCAGGTGCTGATCCAGGAAAAGTTCATGGTGCTGGAGCTGTTCCTGGTGGCGGCCTTCTATTACCTGCTGCTCACCACGTTGTGGGACTTCGTGCAGCGCCGGATCGAACGCCATTACGGCCGCGCCTACAGCAGCGCCAGCACCGGCAAGGCAGCGGTGGTCGCCGCCGAACTGATCGAACAACGATGAAACGGAGCCGCCTGTGAACCGTTACGACCTGATCTTGAGGAACGCCGACATCGCCACCTCCGGCGACCGCTACCGCGCCGACATCGGCGTGCGCAGCGGCCGGATCGCCGCCATTGCCCAGCAGCTCGATGGCGAAGCCGACGAGACGATCGACGCGGCCGGGCGCCTTGTCACGCCGGGCGGCGTCGACGGCCATGTCCATCTCGACCAGCCGACCAGCGACGGTTCGCGCTTTGCCGATGACTTCTTCACCGGCACGCGGTCGGCGGCCTGCGGCGGAACGACCACGGTCATTCCGTTCGCTGCGCAGCAGAAAGGCCACTCGCTGCAGGAGGCGGTCGACGACTACCACCGCCGCGCCGACGGCAAGGCCGTGATCGACTACGCTTTCCACCTGATCGTGTCGGACGCCACGCAGCAGGTCACGCGCGAGGAACTTCCCAAGCTGATCGCAGAGGGCTACACGTCGCTGAAGATCTACATGACCTACGATGACATGAAGCTGGGCGACCGGCAGATCATCGAGGTGCTGGCCGCCGCGCGCAAGCACGGGGCCATGACGATGATCCACGCCGAGAACAGCGACTGCATCGGCTGGCTCACCGAGCAGCTTCTCGCAGCCGGCCTCACCGCGCCTGCTTTCCACGGCAGTTCGCGGCCCATGGTGGTGGAACGCGAAGCGACGCATCGCGCCATTGCGCTGTCCGAACTGGTCGACACGCCGATCCTGATCGTCCACGTTTCCGGCCGCGAGGCAGTGGAGCAGATTCACTGGGCGCGCGGCCGCGGGTTGCCAATCTATGCGGAGACCTGCCCCCAGTACCTGTTCCTGAGCGCCGACGACCTGGGCATCGCGCCTGGCGACGACAGCCATGGCATGCGTTGCATCTGCAGCCCGCCGCCCCGCGACAAGGGCAACCAGCAGGCAATCTGGGACGGCCTGGCCAACGGCCTGTTCACGATCGTGTCATCCGACCACGCGCCCTTCAATTACCAGGGCGAGGGCGGCAAACAGAACGCGGGTGCGAACGCACCCTTCAACCGGGTTCCCAACGGCATTCCAGGGGTCGAGACGCGCCTGCCTCTGCTGATGAGCGAAGGCGTCTTGGGCGGACGCATCGACATCCACCGCTTCGTGGAACTCACCTCCACCAACGCTGCGCGCTTGTACGGCCTGTATCCGAAGAAGGGCACCATCGCGGTGGGCAGCGATGCGGACCTCGTGATCTGGGACATGTTTGCCGCCGGCAGCGAGCGCGTGCTCGATCACGCCATGCTGCACAGCGCCTGCGACTACACGCCGTATGAAGGCCGGGTCTTGCGCTGCTGGCCGGCGCACACCTTGTCCCGCGGCCGCACGGTCTGGCGCGACGGCGTTTTCACGGCCCGGTCCGGCGACGGCCAGTTCCAGCCGTGCCTGCGTCCGCGCCAGCCCGACGACAGTTCGCCGCTGGCCAAGTGGCTCTGAGCCGATAATCGGCATCCCCAACCGCAGAAGCCCAACCGATGTCGAGTGTCCTGGAATCGCCGCCGATCCCGCCGCTGGGATTGCTGGAAGTGCGCTCTTCCAGTCTGTCAGAGCAGGCTTACGTGCGCATGCGCGAACTGATTCTGGACCGCAAGATTGCTGCCGGCAGCACCTTGCTCGAAGGCAAGATCGCCGACGAACTGGGCATCTCGCGCACGCCGATGCGCGAAGCGCTCGGCCGGCTTGCGGGCGAAGGATTGCTGGTGCGGCGCGACGCCCGTTCCTACTCGGTGCGCAGCGTGGGCACCAAGGAGTATTTCGACTCGATGCGCACCCGCGAGCTGCTGGAATGCGAGGCCATCTCCCTGGCCGCGGGCCGGATCGACCAGGACCAGCTGGCGTTGCTGGCAGCCGGGGTCGAGTCACTCAGGACTGGCGAGCATGACGAGACGGAGCACTGGCACTTCGACGACAAGCTGCACATGTTCATCGCGACCGCCAGCGGCAACGTGGTGCTGCCTCGCCTGATCCAGCAGCTGCGCGATGACGCGCGGCTGTTCCGCCTGCACAGCCCGCTGCACCGCGAGAACGAAAACCACCACGAGCACCACGAGATCATCGAGGCACTGCAGAAGAAGGACGTCGAAGGCGCAAGGGGCGCGATGCGCGCCCACCTGCGCAGCCTGCAGAACGACGTCCAGCGCGCAATCATGGGGTGATCGAACCGGCCGGCCGCGAAACGTCCACCAGCCGGTGAGCTCCGGACGGAACCAGCGCCGCTCGTCACACCGCGGCTTCTTCCCAGAACCGGCGCGTCGCCGTCCTACAGGGCCCGCGACCGCCAGCGCCTACCCTCACAGCTGGGCTTCCCGGAACCGCCATGACCGAATTTTTCCAGCCATGAACACGGCCTTCTTCGCCTGCCTCCGCGAGCGCGCCGTCGGCCTTTACAACCGCCTGCCGGAAGGCCGGTGGAAACGAGCAGGCATCCTCGCATCCATCATCTCCTTGCTGGCCGTGCTCTACGTGCTGGCGCTGATCCCGTTCACGCCCAGCATCGGCGACATCCGCAAGTCAAAGTCCGAGGCGCCGGCCATCGTGCTGACGGCCGACGGCAGGGAGCTGGCGATGTTCAAGCGCGCCAACCGCGACTGGGTCAAGCTGGCCGACATCTCGCCCAACGTGGTGGCCGCATTGATCGCCACCGAGGACCGCCGCTTCTACCAGCACCACGGCATGGACTTCACACGGACGCTGTCGGCGGCGCTGCGCACCATCAAGGGCGACCGCGAAGGCGGCTCGACCATCACCCAGCAGCTGGCTCGCAACCTGTACCCGGAGGAGATCGGCCGCGCGCCCACCATCACCCGCAAGCTGAAGGAAGCGATCACGGCGCTGAAGATCGAGGCGGTGTACAGCAAGAAGGAGATCCTGGAGACCTATCTCAACACGGTGCCCTTCCTGTACAACGCGTTCGGCATCGAGATGGCTGCGCGCACCTATTTCGACAAGTCGGCCGACCAGCTCGACGTGCTGGAGAGTGCGACGCTGATCGGCATGCTCAAGGGCACCAGCTACTACAACCCGGTGATCAACCCGGAGCGTGCCACCCAGCGCCGCAACACCGTGCTGGCACAGATGGTGAAGGCGCAGAAGCTGGCGCCGGCGCAATACGAAACCCTCAAGAAGAAGCCGATGAAGATCGACTTCGAGCGCCAGAACGATCCGCTCGGCCCGGCGCCGCACCTGGCGCAGCAACTGCGCCGCTGGCTGATCGAATGGGCCGACCGCAAGGGCTACAACATCTATACCGACGGCCTGGTGGTGCGCACCACCATCGATTCGCGGCTGCAGGCCATGGCCAACGATGCGGTGGCGCGCCAGATGGCGGCGCTGCAGACGCTGGCGGACGGACGAAGGGCATCCTGGACGCGCGACATCATGCTGTCCTTCGTGCGGGAATCGCGCGAGTACAAGACGGCGCGCGAGGACAGCCGCAGCGACGGCGAAGCCGTCAAGCAGCTGCTCGCCGACGACGCCTTCATGCAGTCGCTCAAGGAAGACAAGACCCGGATCCAGGCCGGTTTCCTGGCGCTGGACCCGCGCAATGGCGAAGTGCGGGCGTGGGTCGGCAGCCGCGACTTCGCCCAGGACCAGTTCGACCACGTCTACATGGCGCGGCGTCAGCCCGGCTCCACCTTCAAGCCCTTCGTCTATGGCGCCGCCTTCGAAGGCGGCGCGCGGGCCAGCGACACGTTCGTCGACCAGGCGGTCGAGATCCCGATCGACAAGGGCGTGGTCTGGCGGCCGAGCGACGGCGTGCCGCCGACCGGCAGGACCATGACCATGCGCGAGGGTCTCGCCTATTCCAAGAATACGATCACCGCACAGGTGATGCAGAAGGTCGGGCCGCAGCGCGTGGCCGGACTGGCGCGCGCCATGGGCGTGCGGCAAAGCAAGCTCGACCCGGTGATGTCGCTGGCGCTGGGCACAAGCCCGGTGACGCTGAAGGAAATGGTGTCTTCGTACGGCACCATCGCCAACGGCGGCCAGTACATCGAGCCGATGGTGGTGCTGCGGGTGGAAAACAAAACGGGCCAGTTGCTGGAGGAGTTCCGCTCCGCGTCGCCCGAACCTGCGCTGTCGATCGGCGCGTCGCTGACGCTGCTGGACGCGATGCGCGGCGTGGTCGACATCGGCACCGGCGTCGCCATCCGCAGCCGCTACGGCATCAAGGCCGACGTCGCCGGCAAGACCGGCACCACCCAGGACAACACCGACGGCTGGTTTCTGCTGATGCATCCCACGCTGGTGGCCGGCGCCTGGGTCGGCTTCAACGACAACCGCGTGACCATGGGCGATGGCTGGGGCCAGGGCGCACACAGCGCATTGCCGATCGTAGGCGAGGTGTTCCGGCAATCGATGAAGGTCAAGCTGGTGGATCCCGCCCTGCGCTTCGCCGCGCCGCCACAGGACCCGGCCGGCGGCGATGCGCTTGGCCGCATGAACGACTGGTTCCGCAACCTGTTCGAGCAGCGCGAAGCAGCCCAGGCGCCGGTGTCCCCACCGGAAGCGTCCCTGCCCGACGTGCCGCAACCCGACATGGCGCAGCCCCGCCCGGCGACCGGCACCGCCGGCGGTGAGACGATCGTCGTGCCGCCGGTGGACGCGCAGCGCATGGAAACCGTGCGCGTGATTCCGCAAGGGTCGTCGAATGCGACGGGCGGCTTCGAGATCCAGCGGCCGCAGCCGCGCCCGGCGCAATTGCCGCCGGACCGGCCGTCCGACGGACCGTTCGTGGTCGGCGCGCCGTCGGCACCGCCGCAGCGCGAAGAACGCCGCGACGAGGGCAGCGAAACGGTTCCGGTGCAGGCGGCGCGGGGCAGTCCGTCGGTGCGCTTTGAGCCGGCGCCGGACAACCCGTCCGAGCCGGCGCGTTAGCGGTTCAGGCGCGAGAGCGGGCCCGCAGCAACACGATGCCGCAGATCGCGACGGGAAATGCCAGTGCGGCGTAGCCCACCCGGTAGCTGCCGAACGAGGCCGACAGCGCGCCGAACACCGGCGGCCCCAGCACCACGCCCAGGAAGGTGATGGCCAGCGTGCCGCCGGTCGCGATCCCGGCCATCCCAGGCGGCGCGCGCCGCGCCACCTCGGCCAGGTACACGCCGTTCCAGCCGGTCGCCGACGCGCCGAACACGAAAAGGATGGCGAACACCAGCAACGTCGGCATCCAGCCATGCAGCAGCGCGGTGGCCAGGCTGCTGGCCGCCATGACGAAGGCCAGCGCAGCCAGCGTGCGGTTGGCGCCCAGCCAGCGGTCGGCCACGTAGCCCCACACGATCCGCCCGCCGATGCCGCCCACCTGCGCCACCGACAGGGCCAGGCCGGCGGCGATCAGGCCATAGCCGAGCACCTGGTTCAGGTAGATCACGAGGTAACCGGTGAGCACCAGCTGCGCCGTCGAGAACACGAACGAGCAGGCCGCCAGCGTCGCGAGCGGGCGCTGCGACAGCACCACCCGGATCGGCTGCGCCAGGTTGCCGAACTTCAGCGGCTTGGCCGGCTCACGGTCGGCGTCGAGCTCGCCGCGCAGCGGCTGCGACAGCAGCGCGCAGGCCACATTGGCGGCGGCCACGGCCACCAGCGCGCCCCGCCAGCCGGCGGCCAGCATCACGCTGGGCACCAGCGCGCCGGCCAGCATGCCGCCCAGCGGCACCCCGGTCTGCTTGATCGAGAACACCAGCGACATGCGATGGGCCGGCGTGGTCTGCGCAAGCAACCAGGAACTGGCAGGCGTGATCGGCCCGTAGCCCAGTCCGACCAGCAAGCCGCCGAGCGCGAAGGTCCACCACGAGGAGACGGCGCAAAGGAGCAGTCCGGCGGCGCATAACAGGCAGCCGGCCTGGCTGACCCGGATCGCCCCGAAACGCGCCACCGCGGCGCCGGCGGCCAGGCTGGCAAACATGGCGCCGACATAGACGACCGCGATATACAGGCCAAGATAAGCGGTCGAGAGGCCGAGCGCCTGCGCCACCACCGGCGCCATCACCGCCGGAGTCAGGATCGCCATCGCGACCAGCGACTGGATCGCCAACGTGGCAATCAG
>JACMQP010000327.1 GCA_014376915.1 Ramlibacter sp. | reverse complement strand
TCCGGCACGAACTGCTTCGTGAACTTCGCCGCGTCGGCCGCCAGTTCGAAGGTCACCAGCTGGCCGTTCTTCTGGTCGGACAGGCGATGCGCGGCGAACAGACTGTACTTGCCCTTGAGGTAGAAGCTCGGCAGGTCGATCAGCGCATACGGATGCGGCACGAACACCTCGTGCTCGAACACCACGCGGTGCGCGTTGCGCGGGGACGGGAACAGCTTGTAGATGTCGGTGGTGATGGTGGTCTGGGCCATGGGTGCAATCGTACAGCCGCCGCCGCGCCTAAACTGTCCCGATGCCGCTGCAGCCCACCCATCCTTCCAGCACGCGCCGGCGCGTCGGCCTGGCCATCGTCTTCCTGTGGTTCGCCATTGGTGGAATCGCGCATTTCGCACTCACCGAGACCGAGATGCGCATCGTCCCGCCCTGGGTGCCGTGGCCGCGCGAAGCGGTGCTGGTCAGCGGTGTCTTCGAGCTGCTGGGCGCCGCCGGACTGCTGTGGCGGCCGACGCGCCGCGCCGCCGGCTGGGGCCTGTTCGCGCTGACGCTGGCGGTGACGCCGGCGCATCTCTACATGCTGCAGCGGCCCGAGCTGTTTCCGTCGGTGCCGTACTGGGCGCTGCTGGCGCGGCTGCCGCTGCAGGTGGCGCTGCTGGCGCTGATCGTGTGGAGCACCCAGCGTCTCAAGCCCCAGGCGTGAAGGGCATCAGGGGACGCGGCCGAGAGCCCGCAGCACTTTCTCTGGTGTGATCGGCTGCGACCAGACCTGCGCGTCCAGCGGAGCGAGCGCATTGTTGATGGCGTTCATCACCGCCGCCGGCGCGCCAGCGGTCCCGGCTTCGCCAGCCCCTTTGGCGCCGAGCTGGCTGCTGCGGGTGGGGGTCTGGACGTGGGCCACCTCGATGTCGGGCATCTCCGCGCACATCGGCACCAGGTAGTCCGCCATGCTGGCGTTGCGCATCAGTCCCTCGTCGTCGTACAGGCACTCTTCCAGCAGGGCGCCTCCGATGCCCTGGACGATGGCGCCGCGGATCTGCTCGTCGACCAGCTTGGGGTTGATCACCCGCCCGCAATCCTCCACCGCCCAGTGCTTGAGCAGCTTGACGAAGCCGGTATCGGTGTCGACTTCGACATACGAAGCCTGCACGCCATTGGTGAAGATGAAGGGATAGTCGCGCTGGGCGAAGTGGCGCGTGACCATCAGCTCGGGCGTGAAGTCAGCCGGCAACAGGTCGGAACGGAAGTAGGCGATGCGGCCCACCTCCGCCAGCGGCAGCAGCGCCGCCAGCGTTTGCCCGTCGACCACCTGGCCGCGCCGCAGCGCCAGCGTGTCGCTCTCGCGCTTGAGGATCACGCCCGCCAGCTTCAGGATGTTGGCGCGCAAGGCCTGGCCCGCCAGCAGCACGGCCTCGCCGCCCACTCCGGCGCCGCGGGAAGCCCAGGTGCCGCCGCCGTAAGGCGTGATGTCGGTATCGCCGGTCACGACGCGCACCATTTCAAGATCGACGCCGACGGCGTCGGCCGCGATCTGCCGGAAGATGCCTTCGTTGCCCTGGCCCTGTTCGCCGACGCCGCTCAGCAGCGTCAACCCACCGGCCGGATCGAGCCGGATGGTGGCGCCGTCCTGGGAGGCGATGCGCGCGCCCCCGACGCCGTAGAACGCCGCACTCGGATTGGTCAGCTCGATCAGCGCGGCGAAACCGATGCCGCGGTAGATGCCCTGCTCGCGCAGCGCGGCCTGCTCGGCCAGCAGCGATGGGTAGTCCATCAGCGTCTCGATCTTGCGCAGGCAGGCCTGGTGCGACAGCACCTCGAGCTTGATGCCGCTGGCGCCGGTCGCCGGGTAGGCGTCGTCGGGGATCACGTTGCGGCGCCTGAGCTCGAGCGGGTCCATCCCGATCTGGCGCGCCGCCAGGTCCACCAGGCCTTCGGTCACGGCGCAGGCGATCGGGTGGCCGACGCCGCGGTACTGGCAGGTCGGCGTCTTGTTCTGGAAGACGACCTGCAGCTTGGCCCGGTACTGCTTGTGCTTGTAGGGCCCGCCCACCAGGTTGACCACCTGGTTGCCCTCGATCGCGCTGGTGCGCGGAAACATCGAGTACGGACCGATGCCGGTCAGATCGTCGATCTCGAAGGCCTGGATGGCGCCG
>JACMQP010000326.1 GCA_014376915.1 Ramlibacter sp. | reverse complement strand
TGCCCCGAGCTGGAGCAGCTGGGCCGAAAGCTGAGCGCCCACGGCTTCGAAGCCGATGAAATCAATGAGGCGCTGGTGTGGCTCGACGGCCTGAATCTGGCTGCCCAGAACACCCAGTTGACCCCCGACCTGGCATCGCAGCAGCCCGATCTCGGCCGCGCGCAGGCCAGCACCAGCATGCGGGTCTACTCGGTCGCCGAGCAGGACCATCTCGGCGCGCAAAGCCTTGGCTTCGTCAGCTTTCTCGAGTCCGCGGGCGTGCTGCCGACGCCGATGCGTGAAATCGTGATCGACCGCGCGATGGCCGCGTCGGGCGCGCCGGTGTCGCTGGACGACCTGAAGATCATCGTGCTGATGGTGTACTGGAGCTTCGGCGAGGAGCCGGATGCACTCGTGCTCGACGAATTGTGCGACGACGCAGAGTTCCGCCTGCCGCATTAGCCAGGCCGGCTCCACGCGATGTCGAAAGCCCGCAGCCCGCGGGCTTTTTGCTTTCGGCGCTGCCGGCCTTCAGCCCAGCAGTCGCTCCGGATTGGCGTCCAGCTTGGCCAGCGCGTCGCGCGTGGCCCGCACGGTCAACGCTTCTTCCTCGTTCGGAAGCAGCAACCCGGCCTGCAGGTACGAGGCCATGCGGCGGGCTTGCAACAGATAGCTGCGGCCTTCGGGCGAGGCGAAGAGGTGCAGCTGCTTGCGTTCGCTGCGCCACACGTATTGCACCTGCGCAATGATCCCGTTGTGGTCGATGGTGAACCAGTTGCCCAACTGCAGCTCCTGGGCCCAGGCCACCATGGCGATGCTCGGGCGGGATCCGCCGTCCGCGATCACCTCGATCATCGAGGCATCGATGCCCAGCATCAGCTCGATGCTCTCGGCGTCCAGCGGCAGGTCGGTGTTCGGATCGTCACCGACAAAATCCTCGAGGTTGGCTAGCCGCTGCGCCATGGCCTCGATGTGCGCCTGCGGGATCACCTCGGTCTTGGACAGGAACGCGTCGGCCAGCGTGTCGCCGATGACCTTGATGTGGCCTTCCTGCTCCGAGCCGTTGATGCCCATCAACTCCATGCCCTGGCGCAGCTTCAGCAGCAAGGCGGGCAGGTCCTGAATCACGCGGGCCCGGTCGTTGCGGTTGGGCTTGGCGCTGGCGGCCCAGACCAGGTCGGTCGCCGACTTCTTCAGGGCCAGCGTTTCTTCATGCTGGGGTCCGTTCTTGACGGCGGAGACCGCCAGCACCTCGGCCCAGACCTTGAACAGGAATTCGCGGATCTCGTCGCGAACCGGCATGTCGTTGAGCATCCGGCGCATCTCGATGGTGTACTGGATCGCCATCGTTTCCTTCTGCTCGACCTGCTGGGCCACGCTCACCAGCCGCTGCGTTGGAGCCTTTTCAGTCAGAAAGCGCGACAGAAATTTCTGGAACTCGTCGTACACCAGCTGGAACACGCGGCGGCCGGTTTCCGGGTACTGCTCGATGACCTGCACCACCCGCTTGATTTCCGTTTCCAGCGCGCTACCGCCGATGCTGCTGGCATCGAAGCCCATCACGCACGAGCCCATGCGGTCGATCAGTTGCCGGGCCGGGTGCGACAGCGAACCGAAGAACTCTGGTTCGGCGATCGCCACCCGCAGCACCGGCATCTGCAGGCGGGCGAACCAGACGCGGACCGCCGGCGGGATCCGCTCCTCGGCAAGGATGCTCTGGAACATCAGCGCGACGATTTCGATCGTCGCCTTTTCGGTCGAGGTGACCGCCTTCTTCTTCAGCTCGCCGGTACGCTGCCGCAGTTCGACGGCGACCTGCTCGACCCTGGCGTTGTCGTAGACCACGATCTCGTCGCTGCCGACGCCAGCCGTGGTTCCGCCACCTGCCGGGGGCCCGGCGCTCAGCGAGCCGGCCACCGTGTTCTGGACCGCTGTCTGGTGGATCGACAGCGCTTCGTCCAGCGCCGGCGACGGCCGGGTCTCGTGGTTGATGTCGAAGCCGGCCACGCGGTCGGTCAGCAGTCGCCGCAGTTGGCCGAGCACACCGTTGGCGCGCTGCCGGGCGCGTGCCAGCGGGGTGCCGCTGGTCATCAGCCGGGTTTCCTCGCCGACGTTGCCCGGACCGCGGGTGGACCCGGCATCGCCGCCGGCGCCACCCTTGCCCTGCGCCCCGCCCGCGCCGCCGCTGCGGCCGTTGCCGCTGGTCCCGCCATTGCCCTTGCCGCCGTAGCCGCCGGGTCCGCCTGAGGGGCCGCCACCACCACTGCTGCCACCGCCGCCTCCAGCGCTGCCGCTATACCCGCCGTAACCGGCCCCGCCGCCAGTGCCGCCGTAGCCGCCGGGCCCGCCTGAGGAGCCGCCGCCGCTACCAGTGCTGCCACCACCACCACCTCCGCCTCCAGCGCCGCCGGTATCCCCGCCATAACCGGTTCCGCCGCCATTGCCGCCGAAGCCGCCGCGTCCCTGGCCGCCGGCGGAGTCGTCGCCGAATCCGGTGGATTGGCCCTGGCCGCCGCTGGGCGCCTTGCGGCCGCCGGGCGCAGGGGGGCCGCGCTTGATCTTCTTGGCCAAGTCGATTTCCGGCAACACGCCGTGTTCGACCAGGAAGGCATTGGTGCGCCGGTAGCCTTCCAGCAACCGTTCCACCATGTGCTGCTGGATCACGTCCTTGGCCAGGCTCCAGCTCTGGCGCTGAAGTTCGCTGGCCGTCCACTGCTCGATCAGCAGTTGGGACATGGCTTCGGGCTGCAGGATGTCGTGGCTGGCCAGGTCCTGCAAGCCTTCCAGGTGCTGCATTCGCACCTTCAGGTCGTTGAGTTCCCAGCTGGCCTTCTCCCGGACGGCCAGCGCCAGCCGCGACGACAGGATCTTCTTTTCGACGACGTCGTCGCCGATCAGCTCCAGATTTATCGCGCCGAGGCGGACCTGGGCCGTCGCCGTCGGTGGGATCACCGCGTTGTGCCAGGCCCTGGCCGTCCCTTGCACCCAGCGGACCCGCTGGCGCTCGAACTCCAGCATCGCGTCGCGCCGGTCCTGCATGTCGCGGGTGCTGGTGCCGTTGTCGACCAGCTCGATCAGCTTGATCCGGATGGCGTCGGACAACGCCGGCAGCACGCCTTCGACGTAAGCCACGAACTGCTCACGCGCCTGCCGCGCAAGCGGCACGGAGGAAGCTGGCGGCAGGTTGTCGGCCATGAATGGGTTAGACGGTGGCGCCCGCGTTGGGGTCGTTGGGATCTTCGTCCTTGCGGCCAGTCGACTTGATCAGGTCTTCGCGCTTCACGCCCAGCCACATGGCGATGGCCGCAGCGACGAACACCGACGAATAGATGCCGAACAGGATGCCGATGGTCAAGGCCAGGGCGAAATAGTGCAGCGTCGGGCCGCCGAACAGCAGCATCGACAGCACCATCATCTGGGTCGAGCCATGGGTGATGATGGTGCGGCTGATGGTCGACGTGATCGCGTTGTCGATGATCTCGACGGTGTTCATCTTCCGGTAACGGCGGAAGTTCTCGCGGATCCGGTCGAAGATCACCACCGACTCGTTGACCGAGTAGCCCAGCACCGCCAGCACCGCCGCCAGCACCGCCAGCGAGAACTCCCACTGGAAGAAGGCGAAGAACCCCAGGATGATGATCACATCGTGCAGGTTGGCGATGATGGCCGCGACCGCGAACTTCCACTCGAAGCGGAAGGCCAGGTAGACCATGATCCCGATCACCACCATGGCCAGGGCCTTCAGGCCGTCGGTCGCAAGTTCCTCGCCGACCTGCGGCCCGACGAATTCGGTGCGGCGCAAGCTGACCCCGGAATCCTGCTCCTTCAATCTGGTGAAAACTTTCTCGCTCTGTTGTGCCGAGCTGACGCCTTTCTGGGCCGGCAGCCGGATCATCACGTCGCGCGAGGTGCCGAAGTTCTGCACCTGGACGTCAGAAAAGCCCAGACTGGACACGGTGGTGCGGATCTTTTCCACATCGGCCGTCTGCGAATAGCCCACTTCCATCACCGTGCCACCGGTGAATTCCACCGACAGGTGCAGCCCGCGGTGAAACAGGAAAAACACCGCAGCGGCAAATGTCAGGAAGGAAATCACGTTGAAGATCAACGCGTTCTTCATGAACGGGATGTCGCGCCGGATCTTGAAAAATTCCATCTTTTTTGGTACTTCCTACTCGGCCTTGGTTATAACGCCTTCGCCTGCGGGACGCCAGACGGTGCCGATCGAAACTGCCTTGAGCTTCTTTTTGCGGCCATACCAGAGGTTCACCAGCCCGCGCGAGAAGAACACCGCCGAAAACATCGAGGTCAGGATGCCGATGCAGTGAACGACGGCGAAACCGCGAACCGGCCCGGAACCGAAGGCCAGCAGCGCCAAACCGGCGATCAAAGTGGTGATGTTCGAGTCCAAGATGGTGGCCCAGGCCCGGTCATAGCCGGACTGGATCGCCGCCTGCGGCGAGGCGCCGTTGCGCAGCTCCTCACGCACCCGTTCGTTGATCAGCACGTTGGAGTCGATCGCCATGCCCAGCGCCAGCGCCATGGCCGCCATGCCGGGAAGGGTGAGCGTGGCCTGCAGCATCGACAACACCGCCACCAGCAGCAGCAGGTTGAGGGCCAGGGCGATGCCGGAAAACACGCCGAACAACATGTAATAGGCCGCCATGAAGGCGCAGATCACGGCGAAGCCCCAGGCCACGCTGTGAAAACCTTTGGTGATGTTCTCGGCCCCGAGCGTCGGGCCGATGGTCAGCTCTTCGATAATCTCCATCGGGGCTGCCAGCGAGCCGGCACGCAGCAGCAAGGCGGTGTCGTTGGCCTCGACGGTGGACATCCGGCCCGAAATCTGGACCCGCCCGCCGCCAATTTCGCTACGGATCACGGGCGCCGTCACCACTTCGCCCTTGCCTTTTTCGAACAGCAGGATCGCCATGCGCTTGCCGATGTTCTCGCGCGTGACGTCCTTGAAGATACGCGATCCCTTGGCGTCGAGCGTCAGGTGCACCGCCGCCTCCTGGGTCTGGCTGTCGAAGCCGGGCTGGGCGTCGGTGAGGTTCTCGCCGGTCAGGATCACCTGCTTCTTCACAATCACCGGCTGGCCGTTGCGCTCCATGAAGCGCTCGTCGCCGAACGGCACCGGGCCGGTCCCCGATTCCGCCGCCCGCGCCTCGGCGCTTTCATCCACCAGCCGCACTTCCAGCGTGGCGGTGCGGCCCAGGATGTCCTTGGCCTTGGCCGTGTCCTGAACGCCTGGCAGCTGCACCACGATCCGGTCCAGCCCCTGCTGCTGGATCACCGGCTCGGCGACGCCCAGCTCGTTGATGCGGTTGTGCAACGTCACCATGTTCTGCTTGAGCGCCTGTTCCTGCACCCGGCGCGCCGCTTCCGGCTTGATGGTTCCGATCAGCTTGTACTCCGTGCCTTCGGGTGCATCCACCGTCATCAGATCGGGAAACTGGTCGGCGATGACGGCCTTGGCGGCCGCCAGCGTCTCGGTATCGCGGAACCGCACCTCGATCGTCTGGGCATTGCGGCTGATGCCGGCGTGACGCACGCTCTTTTCGCGCAGGATGCCGCGCAGGTCGCCGGCGAACGATTCGGCCTTCTTGGTCAACGCCGCCTGCATGTCCACCTGAAACATGAAGTGCACGCCGCCCCGCAGGTCCAGCCCCAGGTACATCGGCGCCGCCCGCAGGGCCGACAGCCACTTGGGCGACTTGGCCAGCAGGTTCAGCGCCACCACGTAAGACGGGTCGCCGGGATCGGGCACCAGCGCCTTCTGGATCGCATCCTTGGCTTTGAGCTGCATGTCGCCGCTCTCCAGCCGGACCTTGACCGAGTTCGAGTCCAGCGTGATGGCCTCGGGCTTGATCCCCGCGGCCGCCAGCGCCTGCTCTACCTTGGCTTGGGTCGTCGCGTCGACCTTGACAGTGGCCTTGCTGGACGAAACCTGCACGGCCGGCGCCTCGCCGAAGAAATTGGGCAGCGTGTAGATCGCCCCCACCAACAGCGCGATCACGATGATCGCGTACTTCCACACCGGATATCGGTTCATCTGCTTTTAAACCTTTGAAAGACGCGTAGTGCGCAGCACCCGCGTTTTCGCCTTTACTTGATCGTGCCCTTGGGCAGGACCTGCACGACGGCGCTGCGCTGCAGCGTCACCTCGACGCCGCCGGCGATCTCGACGCCCAGGTAGACGTCGCCCAGCCGGGTGACCTTGCCCAGCAGGCCGCCAGCGGTGGCCACTTCGTCGCCCTTGGCCAGCGACTCGACCATGGTCCGATGCTCCTTCTGCCGCTTCATCTGCGGGCGGATCATCACGAAATACAGCACAACGAACATCAGCACCAAGGGCAGCATGCTCTGGAGCGAGGTCAGCGAGAACATGTCGCTCCCCCCGGCGGCGGCGGGAGCGGTCTGGGCAAAGGCGGAAGAAATAAACACGAGGACTCCAAGGACGGTGCGTTATCGAATGCGCCCGCTCACAGGCAGGCACGCCAAGGCGTGCCGCGAGCAGGATTCGCAATTGTAGGTGCAGGCCCTGAAGTCGTGCGCCGGCCGGGCGGCCGGCGGTCAGGCAGCCTGGCGCGCGAGCTCCGGATTGCTCCACTGCTGCAGCAGCCGGTCCCACTGCACCCGGGCCGCTGCCAGGTTGCGTTCCTTGACGTGCCCGAAGCCCTTGATCTGCTCGGGAATGCGGGCTATTTCCACTGCCAGTGCGTGGTTCCCGGTATCCAGCGACGCCAGCAACCGGTCGATGCTGGCGCGGTATTGCCCGATCAGAGCCCGCTCGGTCCGGCGCTCGCCGCTCCGGCCGAACGGGTCCAGCGCGGTGCCGCGCAGGCTCTTGAGGCGAGCCAGCAGCCGGAAGGCTGTCAGCATCCAGGGCCCGAACTTCATCTTCTGCAGCTCGCCCCTGTCGTTGCGGCTGGCGATGGCCGGCGGCGCCAGGTGGAAATTGACCTTGAAGTCGCCCTCGAACATGGAGGCCACGCGCTGCTGGAAGCCGGTGTCGGCGTGCAGTCGCGCAACTTCGTATTCGTCCTTGTAGGCCATCAGCTTGAACAGATAACGCGCGACGGATTCGGTCAGCAACGTCTTGCCCAGCGGGGCTTCCGCGGTGCGGACCTTGTCGACGAAGGCCTTGTAGCTGTCCGCATAGGCGGCGTTCTGGTAGGCCGTGAGGAACTCGATCCGGCGGCTGACGATGTTATCGGGCGTCTCGCGCTTCTTGAACTCGATCACCTGCACCGGTGCCAGCAGCTTCTCCACCGACGCCCAGTCGTGCGCGGCACGGCGGCCCCATTCGAAAGCGGCCTTGTTGTTGTCCACCGCCACCGCATTCAGCTCGATGGCCCGCAGCATCGACTCGCGGCCCAGCGGAATCCAGCCCTTCTGCCAGGCGTAACCGAGCATCATGGGGTTGGTGTAAATGCTGTCGCCCAGCAACCGCGTCGACGCGGCATCAGCGTCGAACGCGGACACGCCTTGCGGCCCGACCGCGTGCACGATCTCGGCGGCGCAAGCGTCGGCCGGGTTGGTCCAGTTGGCGTTCTTCACGAACGCCGCCGTGGGTGTGCTGTGCGAATTCAGGGCCACGTGAGTGCGGCCCGGACGCATCCGCAGCACGGTTTCCTTGCCGGCCGTGACGATCGGGTCGCAGCCGATGATCAGGTCGGCGCCCGCCATGCTGACGCGGGTGGTGCGGATGTCTTCGGCGCGCTCGCCGATCAGCACGTGGCTCCAGGTCGCGCCGCCCTTTTGCGCGAGTCCGGCCGCGTCCTGCGTGACGATGCCTTTGCCCTCGATGTGCCCGGCCATGCCCAGCAACTGGCCGATGGTGATGACGCCGGTGCCGCCGACTCCGGCCACCACGATGCCGAACACGCCATGGATCGCCGGCAGCTGCGGCTGGGGCAGTTCGCCCAGCGTGAAGGGCGAGACCGTCTTGTCCTTGGCCTTCTTCCTCAGCTGGCCGCCTTCGACCGTGACGAAGCTGGGGCAGAAACCCTTCAAGCAACTCATGTCCTTGTTGCAGGTGCTCTGGTTGATCGTGCGCTTGCGACCGAACTCGGTCTCCAGCGGCTCGACCGACAGGCAGTTGCTCTTGACGCTGCAGTCGCCGCAGCCTTCGCAGACCAGGTCGTTGATCACCACCCGCACGGCCGGATCGACCATGGTGCCCCGCTTGCGCCGGCGCCGCTTTTCGGTGGCGCAGGTCTGGTCGTAGATGATGACCGTGGTGCCCGTGATTTCACGGAATTCGCGCTGGATCTTGTCGAGGCGGTCGCGATGCTCGATGGCGATGCCCTCAGGCAGGCCCAGCGCGCCCGGCGCGCTTCGATGTTTCACGTCGTCGTACTTCTCCGGCTCGTCGGTGACGATGGCGATCTTTACCGCACCTTCGGCCCGCATGCTCTGGGCGATCTGCGTGACCGAGTGGCCTTCAGGCCGCTCGCCGACCTGCTGGCCGCCCGTCATGGCGACGGCGTCGTTGTAGAGGATCTTGTAGGTGATGTTGACGCCGGCGGCGATCGACTGCCGGATCGCCAGGATGCCGCTGTGGAAGTAGGTGCCGTCGCCCAGGTTGGCGAACACGTGCTGCTCGGTGCTGAACGGCTGCTGGCCGACCCATGGCACACCTTCGCCGCCCATCTGGGTAAAGCCGATGGTGGCGCGGTCCATCCAGGTCGCCATGAAGTGGCAGCCGATGCCGGCCATCGCGCGCGAGCCTTCCGGGACCACGGTGGAGGTGTTGTGCGGGCAGCCCGAGCAGAACCAGGGCTGGCGGTCGCCCTTGACCTCGAGCACCTGCATCGAGCGCTCCTTGGCCTCCAGCATTGCGAGTTGCGCGTCGATGCGCGCGGCCATGTCGCCGTCCACGCCCTGCTTCTTCAGGCGGTGCGCGATGGCCCGCGCGATCAACGCCGGCGACAGGTCGGCGTTGGCGCGCAGCAATGCGTGGGTCGACGGATTCGGCCGCGACCATTCGCCACCCGAGAAATCGCCTTCTTCGTCGTTGAACTTGCCGACCACGTTCGGCCGCACGTCGGGGCGCCAGTTGTAGAGTTCTTCCTTGACCTGGTACTCGATGACCTGGCGCTTTTCCTCGACCACCAGGATCTCGCGCAGCCCGGTCGCGAATTCGCGCGTGCCTTGCGCTTCCAGCGGCCAGACCACGCCGACCTTGTGCAGCCGGATGCCCAGCTGGCGGCAGGTGGCGTCATCCAGGCCCAGTTCCAGCAAGGCCTGGCGCGTGTCGTTGTAGGCCTTGCCGCTGGCGATGATGCCGAAGCGATCGTGGGGGCCTTCGATGACGTTGTAGTTCAGGCGGTTGGCCCGGATGTACGCCAGCGCGGCATACCACTTGTAGTC
>JACMQP010000039.1 GCA_014376915.1 Ramlibacter sp. | reverse complement strand
GTGCCGGAGGATGCGGGAGTCCAGAGGCAGCCCATTGGGCTCACGCGGCTGGATGAAGCGACCGGCACGCACGGCCCAGCCATCCTCGATGTACTCGAGAGCGGCGCCCCATGTGTAGCCGCGCGCATCCGCGGCAAAGTCGTAAGCGCCGTGGGTGAGCAGCGCCCAGTTGAGAAACTGGGTACGCGGGTCATGGGAGTAGGCGTTTCCGTCGAAGACATCGAGCAACGAAACATTGCCGGCCGTGAACACCAGCCGACGCTTGTCGACTTGCCCCGCAAGCTGGTTCATGCCCGATTCGACAGCCTCCACGCCGCCGCCCAGTCCCCAGGTCTGACGCAGGAAGGCCCGGGCCCGGTAGATGGTCAGGTTGGGGCCCGAGGTCCGCGCCATCTCGCCGTTGGTGAAGCCGCCCAGGCCGGTCAGGTTCGACAAGGGCACGCCTTGCGACGCTTCAGGATTGAGATAGAACTCACCCCCTGCCCAGGACCGCAGTCCGAACGCTGCGGTGGCCGTGAACGAATAACTCTTCTCCTGCACGGGCGTGAGGCTGTTGGCGCCGGAATATGCGGCAGTGAAAGGCCGCTTGGCCTGCCACACATAGGTGGACTGGAACTTGGCGTTCCACTGTTCGGTCTCGAGCGATTGCGCAAGGCAAAAGACCGGCAACAGGCTGCCGGCAATCGCTGTGCAAAGACGCTGACGCCTGCGAGCCGTGAATGTTTTTTCAGTCATGTGACGCCGTTCAAAAACTGGTGAGAAGTATCAGGACCACGGCCACCGTCATGAAGGGCGACGAAACCGGGCACGTACAGGGTCTGCCGCCCGCCCGCCCGCCAGCCAGCAACCGGACCGCCTCGCCCATGGCACCGATGTCAGCGGCGGCGAAAAAGCTTGCTGGGTGCTGCTGTCACCATCGATAGCGCCCCCGGCGCAACAAAAAGGCATGCGCCCCTTGACGCATGGAGCCTGCGTCTATTGTTAAACCCGCAGGGAAAATTCAAAGCGTGGGGGGAGCCCTAACGGCTTTGCAGTTCGCTTGCCGGGCACGGTGAGCGTCCCGCAGCACACGGACCAACGCCTCTCGACCCAGCCTCAATCCAGCTTGAGCTTCGCGCTTTCGACGACCTTCTTGTAGACCGCCAGTTCGGCCTTGATCTGGTCGCCGAACTGTTGCGGCGTGTTCGCCACGATCAGCGAGCCCGTGTCCTCGATGCGCTTGCGCACGGTGGGGTCCTGCAGTGCCTTGACGACGCCGTCGTGGATCTTGGCGACCACTTCCGGCGGCAGGCCCTTGGGGCCGTAGATGCCGTAGTACGCCATGCGGTTGACCGGCTCCAGGCCCACTTCCTTGAAAGTCGGCACGTTCGGCAGGGCGGCCAGGCGCTGCGGCGCGGCGACCACGATCGGTACCAGCCGCCCTTCCTTGATGAAGGCCAGCGCCGACGGCACGTTGTCGAAGATCATCGGCACCTGGCCGGCGACCGTGTCGTTGAGGGCCGGGCCGGCGCCGCGGTATGGGATGTGGGTGACGAAGGTGCCCGACAGGTTCTTGTACAGCTCCATCTGCAGGTGGCCAATACCGCCGGTGCCGGACGACGAATACGAGTACTTGCCCGGCGCCTTCTTCAGTTCTGCCACGAACGATTTGTAGTCCTTGGCCGGGAAACTCGGGTGCACGGCGATGATGTTCGGCGTCGCGGCGATGTTGATGATCGGCGTGAAGTCGGTCAGCGGGTTGTACGGGATCTTGGGGTTGATCGCCGGGTTGGCAGCCGTCGTGGACACGGTAGCCACGCCCAGCGAATAGCCGTCCGGCGCCGCACGCGAGGTGTCGAGCGCGCCGACCACACCGCCGCCGCCGGCCTTGTTCTCGACGATGACGGTTTGTCCGAGGGCCTTGCCCAGCGGCTCGGAGATGACGCGGGCAATGATGTCGGTGGTACCGCCGGGCGCGAACGGCACCACAAGCCTGATCACCTTGTTGGGATAGTTCTGGGCGAGGGCGGGGCTGGCGCAGGCCACGGCCAGTGCGGCGGCGAACAGGGCAAACCAGTGACTGCGATGCATGCGGACTCCTAGGGTGATCGAAGAAAAAACGCCACCCGGCATGGTATTCGAAACCCGCCGCCGGCATTTGTTGCCGGAGCGACCCGCGGGCGCGTCGCCGCGCTGGTCTATGCTCGCCCCGGTGAATTACGCCCAGCTGCTGTTCCCCGACTTCTCGCTGATCCTTTGCGGCTACCTGGTGTGCCGCTACACGGCGCTCGATCGCAGCGTCTGGGAACCGGTCGAAGGGCTGGTCTACTACTTCCTGTTTCCGGTGCTGCTGTTCCAGTCCATCGTGCGCAATCCGCTGGACCTGGCCGCCACCTCGGGCCTGATCGGCGCCGCCCTGCTGATGGGGCTGGCCGGCATCGCGCTGGCGTACTCGGTGCCTTACTGGCCGGTGGTCGGCAAGCGCATCGACGCCCGCGAGCATGCAGGTGCGGCCCAGGTTGCCTTCCGCTTCAACTCCTTCATCGCGCTGGCGCTGGCCGAACGGCTCGCCGGCGGGCCGGGGCTGGCGCTGATCGCGGTGCTGATCGGCGTCAGCGTGCCGCTGTACAACGTCGCCGCCGTCTGGCCGATGGCGCGCCACGCCAACACCGGCTTTCTGCGCGCCCTGTTGCGCAACCCGCTGATCGTCGCCACCGTGCTGGGCCTGGCTGCCAACCTGCTGGGCCTGCGGATCCCGTCGTGGCTGGAGCCGACCTTCGGGCGCATCGGCGGCGCGTCGCTGGCGCTGGGGCTGATGGCCGCCGGCGCCGGCATGCAGCTCGGTCCGCTGGGCAAGGCCAAGGTGCTGGCCGCGGCGCTGCTCTCGATCCGCCACCTGCTGGTGCCGCTGGTGGCCTGGGGACTGGCGCGGCTGTTCCAGCTGGACCCGGTGCAGACCACCGTGCTGCTGGCGTTTTCGGCGCTGCCGACGGCGTCGAGCTGCTATGTGCTGGCCGCCCGCATGGGCTACAACGGCCCCTATGTCGCCGGGCTCGTCACCCTGTCCACGGTGCTCGGTGTCGCCAGCCTGCCGTTCGCGCTCGGCCTGCTGCGCTAGGATGCGCAAAATAACCAGGGGGAGAAGGAGATGAAGCCAGCCTTTCAATGCGTCCTTGCAGCTGCACTTGTTCTGTCCAGCGCGCAGGCGCTTGCCCTGTTCCGCTGCGGCAACGTGTTCCAGGACAAGCCGTGCGAAAGCGGCCCCGAGATCCGCCTGTCGCCATCTGGCCGGCCCATCACCGGGCCGGCGCCGGCCAGGGCTCCGGCAGCACCGGCCGCGGCGGCGCTGCCCGCGCCCGCCGCTGCAGGCCCGGCGCCGAACTTCGCCGTCGTCTGCGCCCGCGTCGGCGACCAGGCCCAGCGTATCGTCTGGAAGCGCGAAGGTGGCGTCTCGCAGGAGCAGCAACTGGCCGAGCGCTCGACCACGCTCTCGGCCGGCGACTACGCCAGGGCCGTGCGCGACGTCTATGCGCGCCGCGGCACCGCGCCGGAGATCAAGGCGGCGCTCGAGGCCCAATGCGTCACTGACAGGCAAAGGGAATTCGAGGCATCGGAAGCGCTCATGCTGTTGCGCAAGCAGGCCGGCGACACCGGCGCCACTGGGGCAGCGCCCGGCAACACCGTCTTAGCCGACAACGCGCAGGCCAGCCCAGCCCCGGCCGGCACCAAGCCCTCCGCGGCGCGGTGCAAGGGCCTGCGCCAGTCGATCGACGACGCCAACGTCCGGCTACGCCAGGGCGGCAGCGGCCGCACCATGGAATCTCTGCAAAACGAACGGCGCGACGCCGAAGCGTCACTGCGCAGCGCCGGCTGCTGACTGCGCCAGCGCCCATTCCACGTGCTCGCGCACCAGTGGGCTGGGGTGCCCCCGGCGCGCCAGCAGCGCTGCGCGCAACGCGGGGGCGTCGGCCACCGCCAGCGCATTGCCGATTGCGACCGCGATGTTGCGCAGCCAGCGCTCATGACCGATGCGGCGGATCGGGCTGCCTTCGGTGAGGCGCAGGAACTGTTCTTGGCTCCAGCCGAACAGTTCCACCAGCTGGCTGCCGGCCAGCCCGGCCCGCTCGTCGAAATCGGGCAGAGGGCTGCGCTGGGCGAACTTGTTCCAGGGGCAAACCAGCTGGCAGTCGTCGCAGCCGTAGATGCGATTGCCGACGAGCGGCCGCAACTGCAGCGGAATGGACCCCTGGTGTTCGATCGTCAGGTAAGAGATGCAACGGCGCGCATCGAGCTTGCCCGGCGCGACGATGGCCTGCGTCGGGCAGACCTCGATGCAGGCGCTGCAGCTGCCGCAGTGCTGCGTCACCGGCGCGCTGGACGGCAGCGCCAGGTCGACGTAGATCTCGCCCAGGAAGAACATTGAACCCGCCTCGCGATTGAGCACCAGGGTGTGCTTGCCGCGCCAGCCCTGGCCGCTGCGGGCTGCGAGCTCCGCTTCCAGCACCGGCGCGGAGTCGCTGAAGACGCGGTGACCGAACGGGCCGACCGCCTGCGCGATGCGCTCGCTCAGTGCCTGCAGGCGCGAGCGCAGCACCTTGTGGTAGTCGCGGCCGCGGGCATAGACCGAGACGATGCCTTCCTGCGGCCGCCGCAGCCGCGCGAATTCCACGCGCTGCCAGTCGGGCACCGTGGCGGCCGGCAGGTAATCCATCCGCGCCGTGATCACGCTGACGGTGCCCGGCACCAGTTCCGCCGGCCGGGCCCGCTTCATGCCGTGAGCCCGCATGTAGTCCATGTCACCATGGAACCCATTGGCCAGCCAGGCCGAAAGACCCGGCTCGGCCGAGGACAGATCGACGCCGGCCACGCCGATTTGGGAAAATCCGCAATCACTGGCCCACTGGGCCATCCGTGCCACCAATTGAGGACCGTCGATCTGACTGCTGCTGAACGTCACCCGCCGATTGTAGAAAGAGGGAGCCGCGCGCTGGCCTGGTCCGGCGAGGACGACACCCGCACATTCGCCGCGCGGCTGGCCGCGCACCCGGCCATCGCCAATGCCTTCATCGAACTGCACGGCGAGCTCGGAGCCGGCAAGACCACTTTGGTGCGCCACCTCCTGCGGGCGCTGGGCGTGCAGGGCCGGATCAAGAGCCCGACCTACGCCGTGGTGGAGCCGTATGAAATGAGCGGACTGTCGATCTGGCACTTCGACTTCTACCGCTTCAACGACCCGCGCGAGTGGGAAGACGCCGGCTTTCGCGACCTGTTCGCCAGCCCCGGCCTGAAACTGGCCGAGTGGCCCGAAAATGCCGGCGCCCTGCTGCCGGTCGCGGACCTGGTGATCCGCATCGACGTCTCGGCCGACGACACCCGCGCGGTGACGCTCGCCGCGCAAACCGCCATCGGGCTGGAGCTGCTGCAATGAAGCGGCGCGACCTGGTGCACGGCGGCACCCTGGTGCTGCTGCTCGGCACCCAGCAGATCGCGCGCGGCGCGACCATCGTCGCGGTGCGGGTCTGGCCGGCGCCCGACTACACCCGCGTCACCATCGAATCGGACGGCAAGCTGGTGTCCAGGCAGATCGTCGTTCCCGACCCGCCCCGGCTGGCGGTGGACATCGAAGGCATCGAGCTCAACCCCGCGTTGCGCGAGTTGGTGGCGAAGGTCAAGCCCGACGACCCCTTCATCGCCGGCATCCGGGTCGGCCAGGGCGCGCCTTCGGGTGTGAGGCTGGTGATCGACCTGAAGCAGGGTGCCTTGCCCCAGGTGTTCAACCTGCCGCCGGTGGCTGCTTACCAGCACCGGCTGGTGCTGGACCTCTACCCGCGCCAGGCGATCGACCCGCTGGAAGAACTGATCGCGCGCCGGCTGAAGGAGAGCGAGCAGCCTCGCCCGGTGCCGATTCCTGCTCCGGATCCAGCGGCGGACCCGCTCGGCGAGCTGATCGCCAAACAGGCCCAGCGTCCCGCCATTGCGCCGACACAGCTGCCGCAACGGGTCGCGCCGGTGCCGCAGCGCACCGATCGGTTGATCATCGTGGCGCTCGATCCGGGCCATGGCGGCGAGGACCCGGGAGCCATCGGCCCGGGCGGCACGCGCGAGAAGGACGTGGTGCTGCAGATCGCGCACCGGCTCCAGGAGCGCATCAACGCCACAGTCGTCAACGGCAACCCCATGCGCGCCTACATGACGCGTGACGCCGACTTCTTCGTGCCGCTGCACCAGCGGGTGCAGAAGGCGCGCCGGGTGCAGGCCGACCTGTTCGTGAGCCTGCATGCCGACGCCTTCTTCACGCCGGCGGCCAAGGGCGCCAGCGTGTTCGCACTCAGCCAGGGCGGCGCCTCGAGTTCGGCCGCACGCTGGATGGCAGACAAGGAGAACCGGGCCGACCTGATCGGCGGCGTCAACGTGAAGAGCCAGGACGTGCACGTGGTGCGCGCGATGCTGGACATGAGCACGACGGCGCAGATCAACGACAGCCTGAAGCTCGGTGGCGCGCTGCTGGGCGAGATCGGGCAGGTCGGCGCCCTGCACAAGCGCAACGTGGAACAGGCCGGCTTCGCCGTGCTGAAAGCCCCCGACATTCCCAGCGTGCTGGTGGAAACGGCCTTCATCAGCAATCCCGACGAAGAAGCGCGGCTGCGTAGCGACGCCTACCAGGAGCAGCTGGCCGACGCGCTCATGCGCGGCATCAACCGCTACTTCCAGAAGAACCCGCCCCTGGCGCGCAACCGACAGATGTGACCGGGTCCGGCCTGCGGGGCTGCCGACTCACACCGACGGCGTGCGGCGACATCTTCCTACACCCCGGCCAGGAAACACTTCGTACAGTTCTCAGACAGGCATGAAGCGGGTCGCCCGCAAGTTGGCCTGCAACCAATCAGGAAAGTGAACTCTATGAACACGAAAATCTTGGCAGCCGTTGCGGCTGCGACGGTAATGGGTCTGTCGGGTTGTGCCGACATGGGCGGCATCGACCGCAACACGGCCGGCACCGTGGGTGGCGCAGTGCTCGGTGGAGTGGTTGGCAACGCGGTGGGTGGCGGCGCGCTCGGCACCCTGGGTGGAGCAGCCGTCGGCGGGGTGATCGGCAACCAGGTCACCAAGCCGGCGAACCGCTACTAAATCGGGTAGATCAGCGAGTTGAGAACCATCTCGCTGTCGTACACGCAAAGCCGGCTGCGCAATCGCAGGCCGGCTTCAGTGCGTTCGATCTCGTCGATGTAACGACCGACGTTGTACACCTCGCTCACGCCGCCCGGACGGGTGCGGAACACCGCATAGTTCGACTGGGCCCGGATCAGACCCGCTGCATCCGCCACCACCCGCGCCTGGCTGACCAGGTGCCGCATGTAGTACGGGCCATGGTAGATGGTCTGCGTCACGCCGTAGACCCGGTCTTTCATCATCCCCTGGCCTTCCAGTGCAATCAGCGCCAGCGGCAACCCTCGATCGAAGTTCTCTCGCGCCTGTACCTTGTACTGGCCGTCCTCAAGGAAGAACTGGGGCCAGTCGCCATAGCGTCCCTCGTCCAGGGCCGCGCAGTACTGCGCGTTGAGCTGGTCGACCTGCATCTGCAACAGCAAGGCTTCGACGCTCATACAGCCATCACCTTCTTCCAGTAGGCATACATGCTGCGGATCAGCGTTTCGGTCACCATGTGGCCGGCCGGCCCGGTGCCGGTGCCATCCAGCTCGCAGAGCGTGCTGCCGTCCTCGCCCCACTGCGCGAAACCGGCCTGGCTGAACTCGATCACCTCGCCGTCGTCGGCGCTGACGAAACCGGCCGGACCGAACAGATTGGCCTGGCGCAGCCGCCGCCGCGTCATTTCGGGCGTGTCGCCGGCAAAACCGAAATGGGTCCAGACGAAGTCGAATTCGCCGACGCCCCGCGGCACGATGTGGCGCGTGGACAAAGAGTTGACCTGCTGCTGGATGATCAGGCTGGGGAACAACGTGATCATGGTCACGGAGGGGGTCAATTCCGATCCCGGTTGGGCCGGGTCGTCGATCGTCCACCACGGCTCGGGGACGACATCCAGCAAGCGGTCGTCATGCAGCGTCATGTCGGCCTTGAAGGAGGTCACGCCTGCGGTCACCGCTTCGTTCTGGCCGCCCTCGTTGCGGCTGGAAACCATCACCGCGTGGCGGCCGTGCGCGTCCAGCACCATCCGGCTCTTCTGGTCGGCGCGCCACAGGCCGAAGGTGACGAACCACGTGTGCAGCAGGCCAGGGTGGTACGGGTCCTTGATGTTTTCCATCATCAGCTTCCAGTTGCCCGGAATGCGCTGCCGGTTGTAACCCAGCAGGCTGAGCGTCCGGCCCTTGAAAATGCGTTCCAGCCAGGGCTTGAGTTCGGGGCCGAGATAATCCGCCAGCGGCTCGACGCTGTCGCTGAAAGTGGCGAACACCAGGCCATGCAGTACTGCGACCCGCAGCTTGGTCAGGCCGTGGTCTTTCAGGTCGAAGTCGGCCGGCATGCCCCCGTTGACGCAATCGCCGTCCTTCACGCCGTCCTTGAACGGCAGACCGGCGAGATCGCCATTGAGCTTGTAGGTCCACTGGTGGTACGGGCAGACAAAGCTGCGGGCGTTGCCGTGCGGCTGCTGGCAGAACCGCACTCCTCTGTGGGCGCAGCGGTTCTCCACTACCCGAATCCCCGTGTCGAGCCCGCGGTCCTTCGGCGCGACCCGGTCGCGGACCACGATTACCTGGCGCTCACCGATATGGCTCAGCTTGAAGTCGCCGGTGTCCGGAATCTCCACTTCCAGACCTACGTACGACCAGTGCTCGCCGTAGAAGATCTTTTCCAGCTCGCGCTGGTACAACTGGGCGTCGGTGTAGGCCCAGAACGGCACGCGGCTGGAGCCGGGATGGCTCCAGCGCGAAAGCGTCTGCGGTGCATTCATGATGGTCACTCCTGGTTCAAATAATATCCCGCCATGCACATCCCCACCCGATTCCTGTTGGCGGCCGCCGCGCTGCTGCTGGGCCTGGCCTGCCAGGCCCAGGTCGTGCCGCCGCAATCCCGACCGTGCCCCGCCGAAGTGCCCGCTGGCGCCGGCTGCTACACCGGCCTGGACGACCTCGGCGCGTTCTACTGGATCGCCATCCCCGCCAACTGGGACCGGCAGGTGCTGGTGATGCACGCCCACGGCGGGCCGTCCGACACCGGCCCGGCCAGACTGCAGCGCAGCGAGGAAGACCTGAGGCGCTGGGCGGTCACCGTGAAGGCGGGCTACGCCTGGGCCGGATCGACCTACCGGCGCGGCGGCTATGGCGTGACCATGGCGGCGCAGGACACCGAGCGGCTGCGCCAGATCTTCGCTGCGCAGTTCGGCCAGCCGCGGCGCACGCTGCTGCACGGACAGAGCTACGGCGGCGGCGTCGCCTCGAAGGCGGCGGAACTGTTTGCGACCGTCGACGGCCGGCGCGGCCCCTACGACGGCGTGCTGCTGACCAGCGGCGTGCTCGGCGGCGGAACCCGCGCCTACGAATTCCGGCTCGACCTGCGGGTGGTGTACCAGTGGGTCTGCCGCAACCATCCGCGTCCGGACGAGCCGCAGTACCCGTTGTGGCAGGGCCTTCCGGATGGCAGCAAACTGACGCGCGCCGAACTGGCGGCCCGCGTCGACGAATGCACCGGCCTGCGCAAGCCGGCGGCACAGCGCACGCCGCAGCAGCGGGCGAACCTGGCGACGATCCTGAACGTGGTGCGGATTCCCGAGCGCTCGCTGGTCGGCCACCTGAACTGGGGGACCTGGCTGTTCCACGACCTGGTCCAGCTGCGCCTGGGCGGCCGCAACCCATTCGGCAATACCGGCGCGGTGTACAGCGGCTCGGCCGACGACGCTGCGCTCAACGCCGGCGTGCTGCGCTATGCCGCCGACTCGCAGGCGCTATCGGCGCTGGCCCGCGACAGCGCGCCCGAAGGCCGGGTGAACGTGCCGGTGCTGACTTTGCACGCGATCAACGATCCGACGGCTTTCGTCGAGCTCGAGGCGGCCTACCGCGAAGTGCTGGAGCGCGCGGGGACGTCCAGCCTGCTGGTGCAGACCTTCAGCGACGAGGCGGAACACAGTTACCTGGCCGATGCGCAATACCCGGCGCTCTTCACGGCCCTGCTGGACTGGATCGACAAGAACGAGAAGCCGACGCCGCAGAAGGTGCTGGCGCTGTGCTACCGCTTCGAAGCGGCCTACGGCGAAGGCTGCCGCATCCAGCCGGAGTACCAGCCGCCGCCGCTGGCCGGCCGCGTTGCCGCGCGATCGCCCTAGAGCGCCTCGGGCGCCATCGAGGCCTTGCGGCGCGCCTTCCAGGCGCCGAACAGGATCACCAGGCCAGGCACCAGGATCATCGCCCAGATGATCTTGTCGAGATGCTGCTTGACCCACGGAATCCCGCCGAACAGGTAGCCGGCGGTGACGATGCCGCCCACCCACAGCGTGCCACCGGTCACGTCGTACAGGGTGAACTTGCTGCGCGTCATGCGCGCGACTCCGGCCACGAACGGCGCGAACGTGCGCAGGAACGGCATGAAGCGCGCGGCCACGATGGTGATGCCGCCGTGCCTCTCGTAGAACGCGTGGGACTGGTCGAATGCCGCCTTGTTGAAGAAGCGCGAGTTCTCCCACCGGAACACCTTGGGCCCGAAATAACGGCCGATGGCGTAGTTGGTCTGGTTGCCCAGCACGGCCGCCGCAATCAGCAGGCCGATCGACAGCGGCAGGCTCATGAGGCCCAGGCCGCACATCGCGCCGACCACGAACAGCAGCGAATCTCCGGGCAGGAACGGCATGACGACGACGCCAGTCTCGACGAAGATGATGGCGAACAGCAAGGCGTAGACCCAGGCGCCGTAATTCGTTACGAACAGCTGCAGGTGGCGGTCCACGTGGAGGACGAAATCGATGAGCGTCGCGACTATTTCCATCGGCACGGATTATGGGGCTACCTTGCCGGTCGCCGCTCCCCGGCCCTGCGGTACGCTGGCCTCATCAACCACCCACCGGCGTGACCGGCTGAAGCGGCGCTGCCGGGCCGCCGCCTAAAATGGTCCGGTGCCCGTCTCCGCCAACACCGTTCCCGCCGCGCCGCCGCGCCGGCCGATCCGCGACCTGCCCGATGAACTGGTGAGCCAGATCGCCGCCGGCGAGGTGGTCGAACGGCCGGCTTCGGTGGTGCGCGAGCTCACCGACAACGCGCTGGACGCCGGTGCCACGCAGGTGACCGTTCGCCTGCTGGCCGGCGGCGTTCGGCTGATCTCGGTGGAAGACGACGGCGACGGCATCCCGCGCGAAGAACTTCCGACCGCCCTGCGCCGGCACGCGACCAGCAAGATCTCCTGCCTGCAGGACCTGGAGTCGGTCGGCACCATGGGATTTCGCGGCGAGGCGCTGGCCGCCATCGGTTCGGTCTCGGAACTCACGCTGCTGTCACGCTGCGCCGGCCAGGCCAGCGCCTTCGCGCTCGACGGCCGCAGCGGCGAACTGCGGCCGGCCGCGCGCGCCATCGGCACCAGCGTCGAAGTCAAGGAACTGTTCTTCAGCACGCCGGCCCGCCGCAAATTCCTCAAGAGCGACGCCACCGAACTCGCGCATTGCATCGAGGCGGTGCGGCGCCACGCGTTGGCGCGGCCCGACGTCGGCTTTGCCATCTGGCACGAGGGCAAGCTGGTCGAACAGTGGCGGCCCGCCAGCCGCGGGCAGCGGCTGGCCGACGTGCTGGGTTCCGACCTGATCGACCAGAGCGTCGCCGTCGACTACCACGCGGGAGCGATCCGGGTGACCGGCCGCGCCGGCATCCCCGACCTGGCCCGGGCCCGCGCCGACCACCAGTTCGCCTACGTCAACGGCCGCTACGTGCGCGACAAGGTGCTGACGCACGCCGCCCGCAGCGCTTACGAGGACGTGCTGCACGGGCATCGGCAGCCGGTCTACGCGCTGTACGTCGAGATCGACCCGGCGCGGGTGGATGTCAACGTGCATCCGACCAAGATCGAGGTGCGTTTTCGCGACAGTCGCGAAGTGCACCAGGCCGTGCGCCACGCGGTCGAAGACGCGCTGGCGGCGCCGCGAGCCGGCACCGCCGCGGTGGCGAAGGAACAGCCGTCAGCAGGAGCACTGCCAGTCGCCGCGCAGCTGGCGTGGGCCCAGCCGGCGATGAACTTCACACCGGAAGTCGGCAATCGGGTGTCGGACCTGGCGGCGCTCTGGTCCACCGGCAACCCTGTTCATGGTGACGGCATTCCAGCGTTGCCCACCGGCGCGTGGCCGCTGGGCCGGGCGCTCGCGCAGCTGCAGGGCATCTACATCCTGGCCGAGAACGACCAGGGCCTGGTCATCGTCGACATGCACGCGGCGCACGAGCGCATCGTCTACGAGCGGCTCAAGCTGCAGATGGACGCGGCCACCGCGACCGAAGGGACTTCGCATCTTCTCAGCCAGCCGTTGCTGATCCCGGCAACCTTCGCTGCCACGCCGCAGGAGATCGCGACCGCCGAGAGCTGCGTCGACGCGCTGCAGACGCTCGGCCTGCAGATCACGCCGTTCTCCGCGAAGACGCTGGCCGTGCGCGCCGTGCCCACCAGCCTCGCGCAGGGCGACGCCGTGGAACTGGCCCGCAGCGTGCTGGCCGAACTGGCGCAGCACGACGCCAGCACCGTGGTCCAGCGCGCCCGCAATGAACTGCTCGGCACCATGGCCTGCCACGGCGCAGTGCGCGCCAACCGCAAGCTCACGCTGGAAGAGATGAACGCGCTGCTGCGCCAGATGGAGCAGACCGAGCGCTCCGACCAGTGCAACCACGGCCGGCCGACCTGGCGCCAGCTGACGGTGCGCGAACTCGACACGTTGTTCCTGCGCGGACGCTGAACTTTCGCGACCGGCCGGGCTCAGTCGCCTTTCCATGAAACGCTGGACCCTCTTCCTCGCCGCCGCCCTGACGCTCATGCTCACGCTGGGCTGCGCCGCCCTCGACCAGAAGCAGCGGGCCTGGATCTTCCAGCCCAGCGACCTTGCCTGGGGCGGCAGCGCCGAACTGGCGCAGGACATGGACGACGTCTGGATCGGCTTCGACTCGCGGGTCACCGAAACGCCGGCACGGCTGCACGGCCTCTGGCTGGCCGCCGACGGTCCGGGTACAGCCCGGGCGCCGGTCCTGCTGTACCTGCACGGCGCGCGCTGGAACGTCGCCGGCTCGGCGCCGCGAATCCGTCGCATGCAGGAACTCGGCTTCTCGGTGCTGGCCATCGACTACCGGGGCTTCGGCAAGTGCACGGCCGGCCTGCCCTCGGAAGCGACGGCCTACGAGGACGCGCGCGCCGCCTGGGACTGGCTGGCGGCGAAGTATCCGGACCGCCAGCGCTACATCTTCGGCCACTCGCTCGGCGGCGCCATCGCGATCGACCTGGCGGCCCAGGTCGACGACGAAAGCGGCACCATCGTCGAAGGCACGTTCAGCTCGATCCCGGACCTGGCCGACACCATGACGTGGGGCTGGCTGCAAGGCTCGTGGCTGCCCGGGGCGCTGATCACGCAGCGTTTCGAGTCGATCAAGAAAGTGGCCAGGATCCACTCTCCGCTGCTGGTGGTGCACGGTGGCAACGACAACCTGATCGCCAGCGCGCTCGGTCGAAAGTTGTACGACGCCGCGCAGGGCCGCAAGCAGTTCCTGCTGGTCGCCGGCGGTTCGCATTTCAGCACCATGTCGCTCGGCCAGGCCCAATACCGCGAAGCGCTGGCTCAGCTGTTCAGCCTGCACTGACTGCGGGCTGACGCGGGCCGCCGCCTGTCGGGGCGCCGTCCTACAAACCGGTTGCAGTGGTCGCACGTTGTAGGGTGAGCCGGATATTCGGCTTCAGGAGACCCCCGTGAAAAAATCATTGCTCACCCTTGCTGCCACCACCCTGTTTGCCCTGTCGGGCGTCTCCGTGATGGCCGCCTCGCACACCGGCGCCCCGATGGCCGGCGCACCTGCAGCCGCTGCCGCTCCAATGGCCGCCGGCGACCTCGCTGGCACCAAGGACGACGCCAAGGCCATGAAGAAGACGGCCGAAGCCACCTACAAGGGCGCCAAGAAAGCCTGCAAGCCGATGAAGGGCGCCGAGGAAAAGGCATGCATCAACGACGCCAAGCTGGTTCGCGAAAAGGCCGAAGCCAAGGCCAAGGGCATCCATGAGATGGCCGAAGCCAAGAACGACAAGGACAAGACCAAGGCGACGGACGAATACAACAAGGACGTCGCCAAGGCCGAGAAGAAGTACGCCAGGAAGTAAGGTCTGCCCGCTTCCCCGAATCCCGGCGCTGCCGGGATTTTTTTTGCCGCTCAGGCCCTGGTGCCCGGCCCGGAGCCACCGCCGATCAGTTCCTGCACCCTGCGCAGCAGCGTGTCGAGCCGCACCGGCTTGGTCACCAGGTTCATGCCCTCTGCCTGGTCGGCCTGCGGCTGCGCCCCGGCATGGATGTAGCCGGTCATGAACAGCACTTTCAGTCGCGGCCAGCGCTGGCGCGCTACTTGGGCCACCTGCCGGCCATTCAGGCCACCAGGCAGGCCGATGTCGGTGAGCAGCAGCGCCAGCTCCGGCAGCCGGTCCACGATGCGCAAAGCCTCGGGACCGTTGGCGGCGCCGAGCGGGTCGTAGCCGACGTCCCGCAGCGCCTGCAACACCAGCACCCGGACCACTTCGTCGTCCTCCACCACCAGCACCTTGCGGCCCATCCCGGCGCCCAGCTCGCTCGCGCTGTCATAGGCCGCGGGCGGCGTCGCCGGCCCCTCCACGCGAGGCAGGAACAGGCGCACCGTGCTGCCTTCGCCGGGGCGGCTGGCGATGGTGGCCATGCCCAGCGACTGGCGGATGAAACCATAGACCATGGACAGGCCCAGCCCGGTGCCCTCGCCGATCGGCTTGGTCGTGAAGAAAGGCTCGAACGCGCGCTTGACCACGGCGTCCTCCATGCCGGCGCCCGAGTCCCGCACGGCGATGCACACGTACTCGCCGCCGGGCGATTCCTCGCCCTCGGGCAGGGCCATGGGGCCGAGCGCGTCGTTGCTGGTGCATAGCGTGAGCAGCCCGCCCGCGCCCATCGCGTCGCGCGCATTGATCGCCAGGTTCAGCAAAGCGCTTTCCAGCTGGTGCGGATCGCAGCGCGAATGCCAGGCTTGCGGCTCGAGCTCCAGCCGGACCTCGATCGCTTCGCCCATGGTCCGCTGCAGCAGTTCCCGCAGCGATTCGATGAGGGCGTTGACGTCGAGCACCTGCGGAGCCAGCGGCTGGCGGCGCGAAAACGCCAGCAGCCGGTGCGTCATCGAGGCGGCGCGCTGCGCCGAACCCATCGCCATCTCAAGGTAGCGCGGGATCTCGGCGGCGCGGCCGGCCGCCAGCAGACGCTGCGACAGGTCCAGCGCTCCGGTGATGCCCTGCAGCATGTTGTTGAAGTCGTGGGCGATACCACCGGTGAGCTGGCCGACGGCTTCCATCTTCTGGGCATGCCGCAGCCGTTCCTCGGCCTCCATCAGCTGGCCGGTGCGCTGCTTCACCAGCCGTTCCAGCTCTTCCCCCGAGCGACGCCTGACTTCACGCGCATCGACGATCTCCTGGATGTCGGTGCAAGTGCCGAACCAGCGCACGATCCGGCCGTCGGCGTCGCGCACCGGCTGAGCGCGGCCCAGAACCCAGCGGTACTGGCCGCTTCGGTGCCGCAGCCGGTACTCGATGTGGTACGGCTCGCCGGACTGCAGGCTGTGCCGCCAGACCGCCCAGGCCCGCGGCTGATCGTCCGGGTGGAACATGCCGTTCCAACCCTCGCCGTCGGTCGTTCCTTCAGGCACGCCGGTGTACTCGTACCAGCGCTGGTTGTAATAATCGTGGAACCCGTCCGGCAGGGTCGACCAGATCATCTGGTCGATCGAGTTGGTGATGGCCCGCAACCGCGCTTCGCTGGCCTGCAAGGCCCCGGATGCGCGCACCCTTTCGGTGGCGTCGGTGGCCTGCACGAAGATCCCCGCCACCGCGCCCGTCGCATCGAGCAGTGGCTGGTAGACGAAGTCCAGCACCCGCTCTTGGGGCGGCTGGCCGCCGCCGCGTTGCAGCCGGACCGGGACCGACGACCCGACATAGGCCCGGCCGGAGCGGTAGACCTCGTCCAGCAGCGAGACGAAGCCCTGGCC
>JACMQP010000325.1 GCA_014376915.1 Ramlibacter sp. | reverse complement strand
GTGATCGGTCATGCGAGCCTGCCGCTCCCGCCCGTCGTGCGCAGCGAACTGATGGCGCTCAACAGCAGCGGCACCGACGAACTGCACCGCGCCGCACTGGCCGGCAATGCGTTGGTCCGGGTCTACGCGCAAGTGGCCGCCCGCCTGCTGGCCGATGCCGGGCTGCCGGCCGCGGCGGTGGTGGCGATCGGCGCCCACGGCCAGACCGTGCGGCACCGCCCGCAGGAGTTTGACGGCACCGGCTACACGCTGCAGCTGAACCAGCCAGCCCTGCTGGCGGAGCTGACCGGTGTCGATGTCGTGGCGGACTTTCGCAGCCGCGACGTCGCCGCCGGCGGCCAGGGCGCACCGTTGGCGCCGTTCTTCCACCAGTCGCTGTTTGCCGTGCCGGGACGCAGCGTCGGCGTGCTCAACGTCGGCGGCATCTCAAACGTCACCCTGCTGCGGCCGGACGCCAGCATGATCGGCTTCGACTGCGGACCCGGCAACGCGCTGATGGACGGCTGGTGCCAGCAGCACCGAGGCCAGGACTACGACAGCGAAGGCAGCTGGGCGGCCGGCGGCAGCGTCCTTGCGCCCTTGCTGGCGCGGCTGCTCGCCGATCCCTATTTCGGCCGGCTGCCGCCCAAGAGCACCGGGCGCGACCTGTTCAACCGTCTATGGCTGGACCGCCATTTGACTGGTTTCGAGGTGGCGGACCCGCAAGACGTGCAGGCGACGCTGACCGAATTGACCGCCAGCGCCTGCGCCGGCGACGTCCAGCGCCACGAGCCCGGGTTGCAGCGTTTGATCGTGTGCGGCGGTGGTGCGCTCAATACCGACCTGATGCGGCGCCTGCGGGCCCTGCTGCCAGGGGCCGCTGTCGATTCCAGCGCTGAGGCCGGGCTGCCGCCGCTGCAGGTCGAGGCCACCGCCTTTGCCTGGCTGGCACGCAAGACGGTGCGGCGCGAAAAGCTGGCGCTGGAAAGCATCACGGGCGCCAGAGGCGCCCGTGTGCTGGGGTGCGTGTACCCGGCGCTTAGCTAAAGCTCGAACCGCAGCCGCAGGTGCTGGTGGCGTTGGGGTTCTTGATCACGAACTGCGCGCCTTGCAAGTCTTCCTTGTAGTCGATCTCGGCGCCGACTAGATACTGGTAGCTCATCGCGTCGATCAGCAGGGAGACGCCGTTCTTGGACATCACCGTATCGTCGTCGTTGGTGATTTCGTCGAAGGTGAAACCGTACTGGAAGCCCGAACAGCCGCCGCCCTGAACGAACACGCGCAGCTTCAGTTCCGGATTGCCTTCTTCGGCGATCAGGTCCGCAACCTTGGCGGCCGCGCTGTCGGTAAAGACCAGCGGGGCGGGCATTTCGGTCTGAAGGTTTTCAGCAACTGCGCTCATGTGGGATCTCCGGATAACTCTATAGCGGAATACTACGCCGATTTGCTCGGCTATCAAGCCAGCAACTGCTTTGCCGCCAGCTTGAGTAAGGGCTTTTCCTCGCCGTCGCCCAGTGGCCTCAGCTGTCCGGCGATCACGGCGCCCTGGTGCATCTCGAGCGCCTTGTAGGTGACATCGCCCTCGATCCGCGCGCGCGGCTGCAGTTCCAGAAGTTCGCGGGCATTCACCGGGCCCTTGACGCTGCCGTTGATGATGACGTGGTCTGCGTCGATGGCGCCCTGCACCACCGCCTCTTCCGAGATCACCAGGATGCTCGGTTGCTCGGGGCTGGCGCGCAGGTCGCCGAACACCTCGCCGTCGACTCGCAGTCCGTCCGTGAAGCGCAGGTTGCCTTCGATCCGGCTGCCCTGCGCAATCAGGCTCTTGATCGGCGGTTGTGCGTTCTTTCCAAACATGCTTTCAACTCCTCAACGAAATAGCCGGGTCATAGCTTGATGCTCTGGACTGCGCGGGTCGCCATTCCTTCGACGACCCTGACCGAGACGTTTTTTACCACGGCTTGCGGCGGTAGATCGACCAGGCCTTCGATTCGCCGGTATTGCCTGAACTGGAGCGCTTGCGCGCCGCCGGGCAGGTCCATCATCCAGGGCTTGCCGTCCAGCGTGCCCGACAGGCTCAGCTGCAACTTGCCGTGGAATTCGGGCGCGCCTTTCTGCGGCTGGATCACCATCACCTGCCACCGCAACTGGGTGCCGGCCAGGACCTCGGCCTGCAGCGCGCGGATCGCCACGCCCTCGGCGCCGGTGGCTGGGATCAGCTTCTGGAAGAAGCCCAAGTCGTCGCGCAGCGCCCGGTTCTCGGCCTCCAGCACCTTGATCTGGGCTGCCAGCCGCTCCTTGGTGGAGGTCTCGGTGGTGATCATGCTGGCCGAGGTGTTGAGGACCGATTGCGTCTTGTCGCGTTCATCTCGCAGCTTGGCATAGTCGGCGCGCAGGCGCCCCAGTTCCTGCTTGGCGCCGGTGTCCACGCCCGCGAAGGTCTTGCCGAGTTCGAAGGTCCAGAGGGCGATGGCGGCGTAGAAGCCGGTCATGATCGCGATGCCGGCCCAGCGGATCCAGGGCCGGTGGCTGCGGATCGACATCTGGGGGGCGCTGATGGTCAGCCGGCGGCGCAAGAGCTTGAAACGCATGAGCTTGAATGCTGCCTCAAAACGCCCCAAAAGCACAAAGCCGCACAAGCGAACTTGTGCGGCTTTGTATCCGGTAGCAAAAAGGTTTAACGCTTGCTGAACTGCTTGCGGCGGCGAGCGGAGTGCAGGCCGACCTTTTTCCGTTCCACTTCGCGCGCGTCACGCGTCACGAAGCCGGCCTGCGACAGCGCCGGCTTGAGGGCCGCGTCGTAGTCGATCAGCGCGCGCGTGATGCCGTGGCGGGTCGCGCCGGCCTGGCCGGATTCGCCGCCGCCGTGCACGTTGACCTTGATGTCGAAGGTTTCGACATGGTTGGTCAGAAACAGCGGTTGCTTGACGATCATGATGGACGTCTGGCGGCCAAAGAAGGCCTCGATGTCCTTGTCGTTGATCGTAATCTTGCCGGTGCCCTTTTTCATGAACACACGGGCCACGCTGGACTTGCGGCGGCCGGTGCCGTTGTTCCAATCACCGATCATGTTCTGGCTCCGATCTGCGCGTCAGGAAGTTCCAGCACTTTGGGCTGCTGGGCGGTGTGGGGATGCTCTGCACCGCCGTACACCTTGAGTTTTTTGATCATGGCGTAACCGAGCGGGCCCTTGGGCAGCATGCCCTTGACGGCCTTTTCCAGCGCGCGGCCTGGATGCTTGGCTTGCATGTCGCGGAAGTTGGTGGCCGTGATGCCGCCCGGATAACCGGAGTGGCGGTAGTACACCTTGTCCTGGTTCTTCGTGCCGGTGACCCGGATCTGCGAAGCGTTGATGATGACGATGAAGCCACCGGTATCGACGTGAGGCGTGTAAATGGCCTTGTGTTTGCCGCGCAAACGGAGAGCAACTTCGCTGGCTACTCGTCCGAGGACCTTGTTGGTCGCGTCAATCACAAACCACTCGTGCACCACGTCAGCGGGTTTGGCGCTGAACGTTTTCATGAGTTTTCTTTCGAAGCGGTTTGGCGGGCTCCACGTGAGCCCGCGAACGTTGGCCCTTTTCCACGGTCGGCGTTCCTCTGACGGGAATCTCTTAGGTGGGTTGCATCGACCGAGAACGCGATTTCGAAACGCGTTCTCTCTCCATGCCTCTGTCGCGGGGCCACAAGGCGCTGCAGAGCCCCCGATTATACGAAGAATCAGGGACCCGGCGCAACGGCGCGGCGCCTCTGCGGTAGTGCCTCAGTTTGGATGTAACCGTACCGGACCCGTCACGAGGTGGCGGGTGGGGTGCTCATGCCCTCGGATCACGGCAGGGCTAGTCTTGGTATTCGTAGTCGGGGTCGTCAACGATTATGAATCGTTTGGTGCCGATGTTGAATCTGCGGAGAAACCCGGTTTGGCGCGTGTCTGCCTCGATCATCAGTCCGGTAGCGGTGAGGTAGTCAACATACCCCATAAAAAGGAGGCTGCTGTAATCGTCCGGGCGAAGGCCGCCACTCTCCCGCCCGCCCCTTTCAAATCCGTAGAGAAAATTGGCCTGCTCAAGCCATTCTTGGTTGAGTTTCCAAGTGTGAATTTGCCCTTGTCCCGGAGCAAGATCGTAGCTAACGCCTTCGGGCACCAACCCATCGGGTCTGGATGGTGGCAAGCCGTCAGACTCGGGCTTCAAGAGCCCCGCTCCTATGCGAAAGACGCGGGCGGTCGTGTGGCCCACGTTGCGAATCACGAAGGTAATTTGTTCAAGCGTGTCGTTTTGTCCGGAGAGCATGAACCGGCCGACAACGATGTGCGCAGGATGCGAGAGCCGGAACTCCTCCTGCGCCAGCTTGACGCCAGCTTGCGCGGCACGCGCCGCGATACCAGTGTCTATGATGCTTTTGCGCAGGAAGAATGCCTGAAAGGCACCAACGACGACAAGACAGTAAGTGAAAAAGACCAGCGCCGCGTCACCGACTTTCAGGTCGCAACGAAAGTGGTCCCACCACGCAAGCGCGGGTGGCGTTCCTTCCTTGGCTTCGGGGGGTTGTTTCTGGCCCTCTTGTGGTGGGGCTTGGCGCAGCTCGAACGAGGCCGCGAATTCATTGGTGGATGTGCCTCGACCCTTGCGGGTTTGGGTCTGTTTTATCTCTGCCTGTCCATGGTAATTGGTCAGTTCCTTTTCTTCTAACCGGCACGACCGCTCAAGCGAGTTCAACCCGTACAAAATGATGCATAGGCCCGTGATGACCCACACGACAAACCACCAAAAGGCGTTCCGTTCGCGACCATCAGCAGGTAAGGATCGCCGCTCTTCGCTTTTGTAGTGGGGCCAACGCATGAGCTGGCAGCTTACGTCCTAGGCCCATGTCGGGCAAGCGCGTTACTCGGCAAGGGCCGCAATCTCTTCCAAGGTCCAGACATGATCCGTCAGGCCCGCTTCCATGGCAGGCGTGACCCGCAGCGTCTTGTGAATGCGGGCGAAGTTGTAATGCATGAAGTGCAGCGACACGGCGTGCTCAAGGTTCTCCACCTTCTTCGAAAAGCCGTTCGTCAGCCGCGTGAACCGGCGCATGCCCATCCGCATGGTCAGGTTCTGGCGCTCCACAAAGCTGGTGCTGATGTGCTTCTGCTCCGGGTTGCCGTTGATGGGGCGTTGTTCGGCCGATATAAGACGCGCCGGGCTGTACCTACGCTGGTCGGTCACCGAACCGGCCCCGTAGTGCTTCACCAGCATTGCGAAGTCGATTTCAGGGCCGAATGCATCGCCCACGGCGTTCAAATATGGCGCGTGGCCGTCGGTAGTGAGCTGGACGCGATGGGCAAGACGCCCGGCAATGTCGGTCATGAAGGTGAGAGCGTAGTCGGCATCCCGCTTGCCGACCAAGTACGAAACCATCAACTTGGTATCGGCGTCGATGGCGGTCCAGGTCCAGACGTCGCCATGGCCCAGGATGCCCTTGTCTTCGCGGGAGACGTTCTTTTCCTTGGAGTAGCAGAAGGCCCAGATTTCGTCGCACTGGATACGCTTGCATTGCAGGTTCCGCAGGTGTTCGGACTGGTACATGTTGCAAGCGAACCCAATTTCCTCAAGCAGCTTGGTCACGGTGTTGATGGAGCAGCCGATGATGCGGGAGACCGCGCGCATGCTCATTCCCTCGACCATTAGGCCAATGATCTGGGCGCGCTTTTCGATGGGGAGTCGGTTCATGTTCAACCTCAAGCAGCTTGGTTAAAGTGAATTATATGCTTGAGCAAACGTCTGTCAAGAAACTAAGACGCAAAAATGCCCACCGTCTGTCGGACAGACGTTTGGGCCAATGGGAAACGTAACTGAATTAGCCGGCAGCTCAGAGCGAGCGCCGGCTAATCAAGCATGGACAGAACATGCCTGCCAAGCTAAACTAGCGACAGCGGGTCGTAACCCCGCTAGTTAGCTTGGCAGTGGGGTATTGACTTATTGGTCCACGGTGGTCGCATAGGACGCCTCCTTTCTAAGCTAAGTCCGCGCCGGACGAGTTACATCAGAAAGCCCGGGTGCAACCGGGCTTTCGCCTTTTTGCCTCTCTACGTAGGCTTCTCCCTGATCGTTGAGCGTGTAATACCCCTTCGATGCCGAATCAACGAGGCCATCATTCTTGTAGGCCCACAGTTCAGCCCGCACGCGGTTGTAGTTGAGCGTATACCCCGCGGCGGCGGCCAGTCCTTGCACTTCCGTTAAATGCATTGGAGTCCGATTTAGCAGGGCTAGCAATGCCGCCTTGACCTCCCCTTTTTTGCGCTGCTTACCCTTACCGGTAAGGGGTTTGCCGTTGGGAAGCGGCCAAGCTGCTGCAGGGTTGAGTGTGGTTGGAGGGGGCTTAGTAGCGGGCTTGGGCACCGCCATAACGCCGTCATCAGGCCGCGCTTCGGTATCGGGCACGAGCTTTAATGCCCCAACCTTGCCGGCCAGGACCGCATCGAAGTCATCAGCCTCCGCCATCGAGTTGACCGCAGCCTTAAGGGCGGCGACACGCTTACGACGCAGCTCTACCTCTCGTTCAAGTACGCTAAGTTTGGCTTCTTCGTTCGCGAGAACTGCGGAAAGTGTTTCGTCCATAGCGGCGATTATCGCACAACTCAGACGAAACGCAAATAACTCAGACGGTCCCTGATCGGATACCCAGGGCGTCTAACCCATCCGTTTAACGAATTAGGGTTTTTTCCAGCGCGCCGCCGCCGCCTTCTTGGCAATCTCGGCGCGCTGTTCGGGCGTGAGCTTCGCGGCCCTGGCAGCGCCGCCCTTTAGACCGCCCGTGCGGCCGACCATCGCCCTAGCAGACTCAGCTTGCTTTGGCTCTTCGCCCGTAGCCTGCCGAACTATTGAGTAGGCGAGCTGGTTAAGGTCTTTCTTGGGCATATGGGAATTATCGCGCTCCTTGATGGTTCCCCATCGGGCGATTGCGCCCATAAAGCCGTTGGCCTGCCGCTGGTCCAAAGTAAGCGCCGCCGACCCTGCAATGCCGCCTCTGATGCCGCCTAGGAGGGCTCCGGCGCGGGTTGCACGCTGGGCAGATGTCTCACTTGGCTTGGGGCTTGTCAGGGTCGCCTGCTGCAATATGCTGGCGGCGATTTGGTTTGCGTCTCGGATTCTCATCGGGCAACCCTAGCAGGGGCTGCGCCAGCGTCAAGGGCGGTTACTTTCAAACTGAGACACTCCCGCCTCTGCCGGCGGCCGCCGGGTACCATCGACACATGTTCAGTTACCGCCACGCCTTCCACGCCGGCAACCACGCCGACGTGCTCAAGCACACCGTGCTGATCGCCATGCTGCGGCACCTGAC
>JACMQP010000038.1 GCA_014376915.1 Ramlibacter sp. | reverse complement strand
GCAGATGGTCGTCCAGGGGACCGCACAGGTGGGTGGGGCGCGCGTTGTTCGGCGGCGAGAAGGTGTGTCTGAGAATCAAGCTGGTAATTCCGGTGGAGGGTTCCAATGATAGGCAGATTAACCGGAACGCTGAGTGACAAGAACCCGCCGCAGCTGCTGGTGGACTGCAACGGCGTCGGCTACGAGGTCGACGTGCCCATGAGCACGTTCTACAACCTGCCGCCGGTGGGCGAGAAGGTCTCGCTGCTGACCCACTTCGTGGTGCGCGAGGACGCGCAGATCCTGTACGGTTTCGGCTCCGGCGCCGAGCGCGACGCCTTTCGCCAGTTGATCAAGATTTCCGGTGTCGGCCCGCGCACGGCGCTGTCGGTGCTGAGCGGCATGAGCGTCGCCGACATCGCGCAGGCCGTGACGGCGCAGGACGCCGGCCGGCTGGTCAAGGTGCCCGGCATCGGCAAGAAGACCGCCGAGCGCCTGTTGCTGGAGCTCAAAGGCAAACTCGGCGCCGACATCGGTGCGGGCAGCCTCGGCGCCACCAGCGATGCCCAGGCGGACATCCTGCAGGCGCTGGTCGCGCTCGGCTACAGCGACAAGGAGGCATCGGCCTCGGTCAAGATCCTGCCCAAGGACGTGGGCGTGAGCGATGGCATCAAGCTGGCGCTGAAGGCTTTGGCGAAATGAGCGCAGCGCAGAACCGCTTCAAGCAAGCTCACGCTTCCTTGGGGAGCAGCGCAGCCGCCTTGGCGGCAAGCGTGGGAGCCACATGAGTATCCAGACCGACGACTTCGAGCTGCCGCCGGCCAAGCGGGTGATCTCCACCGAACCGGCCTCGCCGCAGGAAGAAGCGATCGAGCGGGCGCTGCGGCCCAAGCTGTTCGACGACTACGTCGGCCAGGCCAAGACCCGCGAGCAGCTGGAGATCTTCATCGGCGCGGCCCGCAAGCGCGGCGAAGCACTGGACCACGTGCTGCTGTTCGGCCCGCCCGGCCTGGGCAAGACCACGCTCAGCCACATCATCGCCCACGAGCTGGGCGTGAACCTGCGCCAGACCTCCGGCCCGGTGCTCGAAAAACCCAAGGATCTGGCGGCGCTGCTGACCAACCTCGAGAAGAACGACGTCCTTTTCATCGACGAAATTCATCGGCTGTCGCCCGTGGTCGAGGAAATCCTGTATCCGGCGCTGGAGGATTACCAGATCGACATCATGATCGGCGAAGGCCCGGCGGCGCGCTCGATCAAGCTGGACCTGCAACCTTTCACGCTGGTCGGAGCGACCACCCGCGCCGGCATGCTGACCAACCCGCTGCGGGATCGCTTCGGTATCGTCGCGCGGCTCGAGTTCTACACGCCGGAGGAGCTGGCGCGGATCGTCAAGCGCAGCGCGGGGCTGCTGAACGCGCCGATGGACGAAACGGGCGGCGCCGAGATCGCCAGGCGTTCCCGCGGCACGCCGCGGATCGCCAACCGGCTGCTGCGGCGCGTTCGCGATTACGCGGACGTCAAGGGCACGGGAACGATCACGCTGGAGATTGCCAACAAGGCGCTGGCGATGCTGGACGTCGATCCGCAGGGCTTCGACGTCATGGACAGGAAGCTGCTGGAAGCGGTGATCCACCGGTTCGATGGCGGGCCGGTCGGCCTGGACAACATCGCCGCCAGCATTGGCGAGGAGCGCGACACCATCGAGGACGTGATCGAGCCCTACCTGATCCAGCAGGGATTTTTGCAACGCACGCCGCGCGGGCGCATCGCGACGCTGGCCGCTTACCGACACCTCGGGGTGACGCCGCCGCAGGCCGCTCCGGGCCTGTTCGTCAACAGCTAGCGCGAGACGACCATGAGGATCAGGGAGTTTTCATGCTGAAGCGCCCCTGGTTATGGATTGCTGGCGGCGTTGCCGTGGCAGCCGCGGTGGTCGCGGCCGGTGTCGTGCTGCGGGCTCCCGAGGTCGACACTTTCACCGTGCAGCCGGCGCCGCTGGTGCGCACGCTGCAGTTCTCGGCGCGAGTTGCCACGCTGTCACGGGTGAACGTCGGCGCCACGCTCACCGGCCGGGTCGCGCGGGTGGCCGTGGACGAGGGCGCGCAAGTGCGCCGGGGCGACGTTCTGGTGCAGCTTGAGACCGCCGAACTGCAGGCCGCCGTCGCCCAGGCCCGCGCCGCCGAGCGGCAGGCCGAAGCCCGACTGACGGGGCTGCGCAGCACCGGCCGCACGTCCGCCAATGCGGGCTTGCTGCAGGCCCAGGCCACTGTGCATGCCGCCGAGGCCGACCTGGCTCGCACCCAGCAACTGGTGACCCAGGGTTTCCTCAGCGAGGCCAGGCTGGACGACGCGCGGCGCGCGATGGAGGTGGCTCGGGCCCAGCAGGCGGGAGCGCAGGCCCAGGCCAGCGCCAACGACGACAACGGCACCGACGTCGCGCAGGCGCAGGCGCAACTGGCGCAGGTGCGCGCGGCCACGGCGGCGGCGCAGCAGCGGCTGGGGCAGGCGGCAGTGCTGGCGCCGACCGACGCCCGGGTCCTGACGCGCAGCGTGGAACCGGGCCAGATCGTGCAGCCCGGCGCCTCGCTCATGAGCCTGGCGCTCGCGGGGCCGATGCAGTTGGTGGCACAGGTGGACGAGCGCTTTCTCGACCAGCTGCAGGCCGGCCAGCAGGCCATGGTCGTCGCGGATGCCTTTGCCGGCCAGCCGTTCGCGGCGAAGGTGCTGTCGATCGCGCCAGCGGTCGACGCCCAGCGCGGTGCGATCGAAGTGAAGCTGGCGCTGGCTGGCGCGGCGCCAGCCTTCCTGCGCGAGGACATGACGCTGTCGGTCGAAGTCGAGACCGGACAGCGCGAGCGAGCGCTGGTTCTGCCATTGCGCGCTTTGCGCGACAACGCAAGCGCCAATGCTGGCAGCGTGCTGACGGCGCAGGACGGGCGGGCGCATGCGCGCCAGGTCCGGCTGGGACTGCGGACGCTGGACGCGGTGGAAGTGCTGGACGGCCTGCGTCCGGGCGAAACGGTGCTGTTGGGCGGCAAGCTCCAGGACGGCAGCCGGGTGCGGACAAAGGCCGTGGCCTGGAAACCCGGCTCCGGCGGGCTGCCCGCCGCCACCCGCGAAGACGCGGGTTCGGCACTGACCAACGCCGTGGCGCGCTGAGCGGCGACATGTTTTCCTGGCCCGGATTCGAATCGCGCGTCGCCTGGCGCTTCCTTCGCGAAGGCCGGATGCAGACCGTGCTGATCGTCGTTGGCGTAGCCGCTGGCGTCGCCGTCATCGCCTACATCTCGGCGCTCATCGCCGGGCTGCAGTCCAACACGGTCGCGAAAACGCTGGGATCGCAGGCCCACATCACCTTGCGTGCCCTCGACGACGTGGTGGCGCCGGCGCGGCTGCCCGAGCCCGGTGCAACCGTGCTCACGCAGACCCAGCCGCGGGCCCAGCGGCTGCGCTCGGTCGCCAACTGGCAGGCGCTGCTGCCGTTGCTGGAACAGCGGCCCGGCATCGCCGCCGTTTCGCCGATGGTCTCCGGCGCGGGGCTGGCGCTGCGCGGCGAGGCCACGCAGGCGATCGCGCTGATGGGCGTCGAGCTCGATCGCTACGACCTCATCGTGGGCCTGCGCGGGAAGGTGGTGAGTGGCGTCGCGCGTCTGGCGCCAGGCGAAGCGATCGTCGGCCGCGAGCTGGCCGCCGACCTCGGCGTGCGGGCCGGCGACCGATTGACCATCAGCACCGGCAACGTGAGCGACTCGGTCAGCGTCACGGCGCTGGTCGACCTGGGGGTGAAGGACCTGAACCGGCGCACGGTGATCGTGCCGCTGCGCGCCGCCCAGAACCTGCTCGGCCTGCCGGGCGGCGCCACCGAGCTCGACCTGCAGGTACGCGACGTGTGGGCGGCCGAGGCCACGGCGAAGCAGCTGGCCGCCGAATACCCGTTCAAGATCGAAAGCTGGCAGGAGAGCAACGCGCAACTGGTCTCAGCGCTGAACGCCCAGTCGGTCAGCACCGCCGTGATTCGCGGCGTGGTGCTGGTTGTGGTGGTTCTGGGCATCGCCAGTGTGCTGGTGGTGTCGGTCGTGCAAAAGCAGCGCGAGATCGGCATCCTGCGCGCGATGGGCGCGACGCGCGGCCAGATCCTGCGCGTGTTTCTGGTGCAGGGCGCGGTGGTCGGCGCGGCCGGCTCGGCGCTGGGCGTGCTGCTGGCGGTGCTGCTGATCTGGCTGTTCACGCACTTCGTGCGCGGCGCCGACGGCCTGCCGCTGTTCGCCATCACGCTGCCGGTGAAGACCGCGCTCGAAGTGGCACTGCTGGCGACGGTGTGCGGCGTGCTGGCCGCGATCGCTCCGGCACGACGGGCCGCGGCGCTGGACCCGGCGCAGGCGATCAGGATCTAGCCGTGGCGCCGCTGATCGAGTTGTCCGGCGTGCGCAAGAGCTACAACATCGGTCTGCCGAGTGCGGCCGAGGTGCTGCATGGCGTCGACTTGCGCGTCGGCCGTGGCGAGTTCATCGCGTTGATGGGCCCGTCCGGCTCCGGCAAGAGCACGCTGCTGAACATCGTCGGCCTGCTGGAGCGGATGACCGCTGGCAGCTACCTGCTGCAGGGAGAGGCGGTACAGGACCTGGACGATTCGGCACTCACTCTGCGCCGACGCAAGACGCTGGGCTTCGTGTTCCAGTTCCATCACCTGCTGCCGGCCTTCTCGGCGCTGGAGAACGTCACCTTGCCGGCGCTGCTGAGCGAAGGCCGCATCAGCGCGCTGCAGCGCGGGCGGGCACGCGACCTGCTGGCCGCCGTAGGCCTGGCCAAGGCCATGGACAAGCGGCCGTCCGAACTGTCCGGTGGCATGCAGCAGCGCGTTGCGATCGCGCGGGCGCTGGTGATGGATCCGCCGCTGGTGCTGGCCGACGAGCCGACCGGCAACCTCGACACCGCGTCGTCCGACGAGGTCTTCGTGCTGCTGCGGCGCATGCATGCCGAGCGCGGCACCTCATTTGTGATCGTCACTCACGATCCGCGGCTGGCGACGCGCTGCGACCGGCTGGTGGAACTGGTCGATGGCCGAATTTCGGGCGACCGGGCGGTGGCTACCTGACGGCGGCGGGAAGCGCCGCGGGTGCTGGCGGGCTGGCCGGCAACATCGAGGCGACAGCGTCGGGCCGCGCATTACGCGCGATCAGGATCTGCGCCATGTAGTAGGTCGCGAGCACGAGGAACTGCGCCATCGGGAACTGCAGCGCGAACTTGTTGGTGGCCAGCAGCGAGTCGCTGAGCATGAAGAAGCAGGCGCCGATCGCGGCCGCGACCGACGCTTTGTCGCACAGCCATGCCGCGCGGCCGATCGCCTGCGCCGCCATCAAGGAAATCACGATCACATATGCCGCCACCGCGACGCGCAGCACCGGAGTCAGGCCTGGGAACAAGAAGCCGTACATCGCGCCGCCGAGCGCCAGCGCCACCAGCAGCGCGCGCGTGCTCGGCAGCCAGGGAACGCCCTGCTTGAACATTGCGATGTAGAACAGGTGGGCGACCAGGAACGCGACCAGGCCGGGAATGAAGAAACCCGGAACCATCAGGAAGCAGTCGCCGAGCAGCGAGAAGGCCAGTCCGGCCAGCAGCAACAGGTCGAATCGCGCCGGCGCCTTCGTCGTCCGATTGCGTTGGACCACAAACCCGATGGCGAACAGCAGAGCCAGCGGCTTGAACAAGCGGTGCAGCAGCACCAGGTTCTCGGCGCCGGTGACCGTGGCGAGGGCGGCTGCTTCGATCAGCAGCACTTCCAGCACCGTGATCCGGCCCTGCAACACGGCGCCGACCGACCACAGGCCCGCGGCCAGCGCTGCCAGCCAGACTGCCGATTGCGCCAGGGGCATCCTGTCGGCATGCCAGAGGAACAGCGCGACGCATTGCAGTAGCAACACGAACTGGACCGCGCCGAACCAGGCCACCCATTGGCTCACCGGCGGGTAGAAGCGCTGCGCCTGCGCCAGCGCGAAGAGCGGCTTGGGAAAACGCGCCGCCACGTCGGCCGGACGCCAGCCGGGTGGTTTGAACCAGACCCGCAGCTTGTCGATCCAGTTGCGTGCGTGCCAGCTGTCCCTGGCCAGCGCCCAGTAGACCTCGGCGTTCGACCACAGCGGATCCCAGCTGTCCAGCGGGCTGCGCGTGCCGTACACGCATGGCTCGCCCTCTTCGCGGAAGCTGCCGAAGAGGCGATCCCAGACGATCAGCACACCGCCGTAGTTGCGGTCGAGATAGTCGTCGTTCACCGCATGGTGCACACGGTGGTTGGACGGGGAGCAGAACCAGCGGTCGAACCATCCCAATTTGCCGACGTGCTCGGTGTGGACCCAGAACTGGTACAGCAGGTCGATCAGTGCGACCGTGCCGAACACGATCGGCGGCACGCCGGCCAGCGCCATCGGCAGGTAGAACACCCAACCCACGAGCGCGCCGGAACTGGTCTGGCGCAAGGCGGTCGAGAGGTTGTAATCCTGGCTCTGGTGGTGCACCACATGGGCGCCCCAGAACAGCGCGCACTCGTGGCCGGCGCGGTGCAGCCAGTAGTAGCAGAAGTCGTAGAACACCAGCGCCAGAGGCCAGCCGTACCAGCTGGTCCAGAACCCGTGCGCCTGGTCGACCGGCACCAGCGAGACGGTCGTGTAAACGGCGCCGTAGATGCCGACCCGCAGCAGCCGGGT
>JACMQP010000324.1 GCA_014376915.1 Ramlibacter sp. | reverse complement strand
TTCAAGCCGGCTGATTTGCTGGCTCATTGCCGACTGCACCAGATCGAGGTCCAGCGCTGCACGGCTCATGCTGCCGAGTTCAACGACGCGAACGAAATACCGGAGTTGCCGCAGCTCCATGCAGAGCGCTAAAAGCGTGAACTAGTCATGGAAGGAATAATCGCATACTTATAGACAAGCAGGAGGGCCATGAGGTCATCGGCATAGCAAACGAGCCGGTCGGCTTTGTGGCGGACTACAAAGTCTGACCTCGCCCCACAGCTGTTACGTTCCAAGCTGTCTTCCAGCAGAGCCTGCCCCCTGTTTGCCACGTTATGGGAAAACCTGACGGACTTTATTCCTCACAATCAATCATCGACAAACGATTGCCCGGCACCCTGAAGCTCGGCGGCGACTGAAAACCTATCGTCTAAACCGGCCCCAGCCCAATTAGAACGAGTGCAAAAAGCTATGAATTAAATAGCATTTCCTAGACGGTGGGCGGCGCTAGCAACGACACGCCGGCCGGTAGCTTGTGCTGCTGGATGCCAGCCAGCAGGATGTCCAGCAGCCGCTGCGCACTGGGTGAAAGCGAGCGCAACCGGCGGGTGATCAGGCAGATTTCGCGTGCCAAAGGCGGGGCATGCAGCTCGCGAAACACCAGTTCAGGCAGCCCGCGCCCTTTCATCGCCATGGCCGGCAGCACCGAATACCGTCCCCCCATGCTGAGCACGGCAAACAGGGAGGTGGTGCTTCCGACTTCATCGTGCGTGCCGCCCAGCACCGGCCAATGACCGGCGTGACTGCGCAGGAACTGGCCAATGCCGGTTTCGGCGCTGAACGCCACGTAGTCATCTGGCGTCAGGTCGGCCCAGCGCAGACGGCGATTGCGGTGGGCCAGGGGAAAGTCACGGTGGCAGACGACGCCATAACGGTCGGCCACCAGCGGTGTGTAAACCAGGTCTTCGTGGCCCTGGTGCTTGCTGTCGATGGCAAAGTCCACTTCGCCCTCGACCACCAGAAGCTCGACCTGTTGCGCCGCGGGATCGCGAAGCGAGATGGTCACGTTCGGATAACTTTCGCGGAATTTCGGAATCGCATCGACCAGGAACTGGTAGATCACCGAGGCCGCGGCACCGATGCGGATATGCCCGCGCTCGCCCTGCGCCAGCGCCGTCAGGTCGCCGATGGCGCCGTCGAAACTGTGGACCACCTTGCGTGCCTCCGCTATGAAGCGTTCGGCGTGGTCGGTCATGGCCACGCGCCGAGTGGTGCGGTCGAACATTTTCAAGCCCACGGCTTCTTCGAACTGCTGGATCGTTGCGGTCAGCGCCGACTGGGTCATGAACAGGCGCGACGCCGCCATGGTAAAGGAGCCGGTTTCCGCCACGGCGAGGAAGCAGCGCAGATGTTTGAGGGTGACGTTGTGGCGCATCGGAATCGTCGGGCTTCAGGTTGGCTTTATTTTTCGTATTTTCATAACAATAGAGTATTTTAATTTGTTTGTATTGATTAATGCCGCGGCCTAAAATTTCTTTTGTCGCAACGGAGCCTCCCCGCGTGGCGCGCTGACAGGCGCCAGGAGACAACATTTTTTAAGGAATCCCCATGAAAGTCTGGACGCGCGCAAGCGCAATAATTCTCGCTGGTATGGCGCTTGTTGCCACGGCCAGTAATGCCCAGGACGACTACCCGAACAAGTCGGTACGCATCATCGTGCCGTTCGCGGCCGGCGGCTCGACCGACGTGGTCGCGCGTATCCTGGCGGACAAGCTGGGGGCGGAGTTCAAGCAACCCTTTGTGGTCGAAAACCGCGCTGGAGCGGGCGGCAACATCGGCGCCGATGCCGTCGCGAAGTCTGCCGCCGATGGCTACACCCTTCTGATGGGTACCACCGGCGTGCTGGCCATCAATAGCTATCTGTATAAAAGCATGAGTTATGACGCGACAAAGGACTTTGCACCAGTCAGCTACACCTCGCTCATCACCAACATTCTGGTGGTGCCGCAAAGCTTTCCTGCAAAAACCATGGCTGAGCTTATTGCTTTGGCCAAAAGCAAGCCCGGCTCGCTGAGTTTTGCGTCGTCGGGAGCGGGCAGTTCAACCCATTTGTCGGGCGAATTGTTCAAGGCCATGGCTGGCGTTGACATCCTGCATGTTCCCTATCGCGGCAGTGCTCAGGCCTTGACTGACGTGGTCGCCGGCCAGGTGACGATGCTGTTCGACAATGCGCCCTCGTCGATTGGCTTTGTTCAGGGCGGCAAGCTTCGCGCGCTGGCCGTGACCAGCAGCAAACGCCTGCCGAATTTGCCTGATGTTCCGACCGTGGACGAGGCAGGTGTGAAGGGGTATGAGTCGCTGTCCTGGAGCGGCATTGTTGCCCCTGCAGCCACACCCAGGCCGGTGATTGCCAGGCTCAACGCTGCCATCGACCGCATCCTGAAAACCGACGAGGTCAAGCAGCGACTGTCCGGTTTGGGCGTCGATCCGGTGGGCGGCCCGCCCGAGGCTTTTGCGCGGCATATCCGTGTTGAGAGCGACAAGTGGGGCAAACTGGTCAAAAGCGCCAACATCACGTTGAACTGAGCCTAGTCCGTCCGACCATGCTTTTCTGCCTGAGCCACCCATGACAGCCCGAGGAAAAAGCTTGGCCGAAAAGCTGCTGTCACGAGCGGCCGGCAAAGATGTTCGTGCGGGCGACCTGGCCATTTGCGAGGTAGATGCCGTGATGGGAACGGACGGGTCGGTGCCGATGGCGCTCGATTATCTGCGGCAGATGCAGCCCGAAGGGGCTGTACTTCCGGGCCCCCGGCAGACCGGGCGTGTGTTTTTTGCCTTTGACCACTATGGCCCGGGCTCCGGCGCGGGAGCGCTGGCCCTGCAAGAGCGGGCGCGGGCGTATGCCCGGGCGCATGGGGTGTGCGTTTTCGAAGTCGGCGAGGGCATCGGCCACCAGCTCATGATGGAGCGCGGCCTGGTCTTGCCCGGCCAGCTGGTGGTGGGCGCCGACTCCCATGCCGTCTCTTACGGTGCGCTCAACGCTTTCGGAACCGGCGTGGGCTCCTCCGACCTGGCGGGCATTTTGCAGTGCAACCAGGTCTGGCTGCAGGTGCCCGGCTCGCTCAAGATCAGGCTGTCCGGCCGGCTGGCTGGCGCTGCCTCGGCCAAGGACCTGGCCTTGATGCTGGCGCGCCGGCTCGGCGCCGATGGCGCCAGCTACCTGGCCCTGGAGTTTTGCGGTCCCGCCCTGGCCGCGCTGGACATGGACGACCGCATGGTGCTGGCCAACATGTCAGTGGAAATGGGCGCCAAGGCCGGGCTGTTTCCATTTGACGCCTGTACCGCCGCCTACCTTCGCGGCCGCAGCGCGCACTCCTTTGAGGCCGTCGCTGCCGATGCGGATGCGATTTACGTGGACACGCTGGACGTCGATCTTTCGTCCATCGGGCCGCAGGTGGCCCTCCCGCACCGCGTGGACCAAGTGCTGGACCTGGCACAAGCACGGGCGACAGCCATCGACATGGTGTACTTGGGCACCTGCACGGGCGGGCGCACCAAGGATTTTCGCGAAGCGCTGGAGGTGCTGCGCGCCGGCGGCGGTATCGCCCCCGGGGTGCGCCTGATCGTTACGCCGGCTTCTGAAGCGGTGCGGCTGGAGCTGCAGGCCGGCGGGTTGCTGGCCGAGTTCGAGGCGCTGGGCGCCGAAATCCAGCCGCCGGGCTGCGGCGCCTGCTGCGGCACCTGCGGCAGCATTCCGGCGGACGGTAGCCGCGTGGTGTCCACTGCCAACCGCAACTTCAAGGGGCGCATGGGCAACCGCGAGGCACAGATTTTTCTGGCGTCGCCGCGCGCCTGCGCCAGTGCCGCAGTGTCTGGCCGCCTTGGCGAGGCACGCATTGGGGCGGCAATATGAGCGTGCGCCCTGTCTCCGGACGCGCCAGAGTGCTGGGCGATGACATCAACACAGACTACCTGATTTCCTCCAGCCGCAAGAAGGAAAGCCTGGACCCCGCGGTGCTGAGCAGTTACCTGCTGGAAGACGTGGACCCGGCGTTTGCCGCCAGCGTGCGCCAGGGCGACATTTTGGTGGCGGGCCGCAACTTTGGCTGCGGATCGGCCATGGAGGTGGCGGTGACCGTGCTGCTCGGCGCGGGTATCGGCACCGTCATTGCCAAAAGCTTTTCGCGCACCTATTGGCGCAACGCCATTAACAACGGCCTGCTGGTCATCGTGGCCGATACCAGCCAAGTGGCCGAGGCAGAAGCGCTTGAACTGCGTTTTCCCGGCGGCCAGCCTGAATTGCATGCCGGCGCCGCGCCGGCCCGGCGCATTGCCTGCGAGCCTGTGTCCGACTTCATGCTGGCCATGCGTGAAGCCGGCGGGCTCGTTCCCTATTTGCGCCAGCACCGCACGCTGGCGTGAGCGTATCGTTTCAGAAGGATTTTTATATATGAGTTTTATTGCCGCGCGTCTCAACCGCATCAAACCTTCTCCGAGTTCCATGGCCGGCCAGCGCGCGCGAGAGTTGCGGGCAAGCGGCCGGGACATCGTCGGCCTGACGTCGGGCGAGCCGGATTTCGACACGCCCCCCAATGTCTGCGAGGCGGTGGTGCGCGCCATGGCGAATTCCCAAACCAAGTACACCGACGTGGGCGGCACGCCGGAACTCAAGGCCGCCATCCGTGAAAAATTCCGGCGCGACAACGGCCTGGACTATGCTGGCAGCGAAATCATAGTCGGCACGGGCGGCAAGCAGATCATCTTCAACGCATTGATGTGCACGGTGGACGCCGGCGACGAAGTCATCGTGCCTACGCCTTATTGGGTGTCCTACCCCGACATTGTCTTACTGGCGGACGGCCGGCCGGTGCTGGTGCCGTGCTCGCCGGACAACGGCTTCAAGCTGCGGGCCGAGGATCTGGAGCGGGCCATCACCCCCAAGACGCGCTGGCTGGTGCTCAATGCGCCGAACAACCCGAGCGGGGCCACCTATTCCCATGCCGAGCTCAAGGCCCTGGCTGAGGTGCTTGTGCGCCACCCGCAGGTGTGGATCATGACCGATGACATCTATGAGCACATCCTCTATGACGGCCGTCGGTTTGCGACCATTGCCCAAGTCGAGCCAGAGCTCAAGGCGCGAACCCTGACCATCAATGGCGTGTCCAAGGCCTATGCCATGACGGGTTGGCGCATCGGTTATGGCGGTGCGCCCCCCGACCTGGTCAAGGCCATGGTCAAACTGCAATCGCAAAGCACATCAAACGCGTCGTCCATCAGCCAGGCGGCGGCACTGGAGGCACTTAACGGGCCGCAGGCCTTCATCGCCGAGCGGACCGCTATTTTCCAGCAGAGGCGCGACATCGTCGTGGCTGAACTCAATCGCATCCCCGGCATCAGCTGCCATGTGCCCGAGGGCGCTTTTTACGTGTTTCCGTCGTGTGCCGGCGTGATGGGCCGGGCCACACCTGAGGGCAAGCTGCTGGCCAACGACGAAGATTTTGTGCTGTACCTGCTCGAAGCGCAAAACCTGGCAGTGCTACAAGGCGACGCCTATGGTGTTTCGCCCTTCTTCAGAATTTCATTTGCCACCTCGGTGCCCAAGCTGCAGGAGGGCCTGCGGCGCCTGCGCCTGGCCTGCGAGGCCTTGCGCTAATACATTGTTCAATTAAAGGAAAAATTTTATGGCCACAGGCTTTCGTATTCATCCCGCCCCACAGCGCGCCACCGACGCGCTGCTGGACCGTTTTGCCGGGGTGGCATCGGCCCACCTCAGCGACAACATGAGCCGCATGGCGGCGGCCGGCCCCCGGCTGCGGCCCATGCACAAGAGCGGACACTTGGTCGGCAATGCCCTGACCGTCAAGGTGCGTCCAGGTGACAACCTGATGGTGCATAAAGCGATCGATATGGCGTTGCCGCGCGACGTCATCGTGGTCGATGCGGGCGGCGAAATCTCGCAGGCCATCATCGGCGAACTGATGATGCGCCACGCGCAAAAGCGCGGCGTGGCGGGGTTCGTGATCCATGGCGCGATCCGCGACCTGGCCACCCTTAGCGCCGATGTTTACCCGATCTATGCCGCCGGTGTGACGCACCGGGGGCCGTACAAGGACGGGCCGGGCGAGATCAACGTCGCCATCGCGATTGAGGGCATGGTGGTTCAGCCCGGGGACATCATCGTCGGCGACGAAGACGGCGTGGTGGCCGTGCCACTGGCGCAGGCTGAAGTGCTGCTGGAGATGGCCGCGAAACATCGCGCCAAGGAAGACATTACTATGGCGCAAATCCTGGCCGGTACGGTAGACCGCAGCTGGGTCGATGCGCTGCTCAAAAGCCGGGGCTGCGAAGACATGCGCTGAGCCGCCAGGCCCGGCGATTTTTATCCTTATTGCTAAAAGGCAGCCATGAACCACAGCGCAGAACTGCACATTCCCTCCATGCGATCCCGGTGCTCCCCCGTCGAGTGGCAGGCCCGGGTGGACCTGGCAGCATGCTACCGGCTGGTGGACATGTATGGCATGTCCGACATGATGGCCAACCATATTTCGGCGCGTGTCCCGGATGAGGAGGGCGCGTTTCTCATCAATGCCTACGGCATGATGTACGAGGAAATCACCGCGTCCAGCCTAATTAAGATCGACCACACCGGCCAGATTCTGGCCAAGCCAGACTTCGGCGAACTTGCCTATGGCGTCAACAAGGCTGGCTATGTGATTCACAGCGCAGTGCATGAGGCGCGGCCGGAGCTGGCCTGTGTGATCCACACCCACAGCTGGGCGTCGATGGCGGTGTCCTCGCTGGAATGTGGCCTGCTGCCCATCACGCAGACCGCAATGCGTTTCCTAAAAATCGGCTACCACGACTACTGCGGCGTGGTGCTCAACCTCGATGAACAGGAATCGCTGGTGCGCGACCTGGGCACCGGCGAGGCGCTGATTCTGCGCAACCACGGGGCGCTGGTGGTCGGACGCAGCATCGGCGAGGCCTTCAACTGGATGCACCGGCTGGAGCTGGCCTGCCGCTCGCAACTGGCGGCAATGGCATGCAACACACGTTTCGTTTCCGTTGCACAGCCCGTGCTGGAGGAAACCTGGAGCAACTACCAGCCTGGCACGCGCCGGCCCTATGGCCTGATGGAGTGGCCGGCCCTGCTGCGAAAACTCGATCGCAGTGCCCCCGATTACAAGACATGATCAAAACGTGACTGGTATCGGTCAGGCGGTTTCCCGCAAAGCAAGTTCAAATAGGAGACACCCATGTTGATGACGGCTTCATATTTCAGTCCCGCGCGCTGGCTGCTGGCGCGCGGCCTGCAGCAAACCCTGCAGCGCCACGGCG
>JACMQP010000323.1 GCA_014376915.1 Ramlibacter sp. | reverse complement strand
CAGTTCCGCTGTCTGCCAGCCGTCGAGGTCGTCCATCGTGATGTCCAGCAGCACCGCGTCGGGCCGGTTTTGCTGCACGATCTCTACGCACTCGCGGCCGCTGGCCGCTTCGCGCACGGTGAAGCCCAGCGGCATCAGCAGCGCCGCCAGCAACTGTCGCTGCAGCGGCTGGTCGTCCACCACCAGCAGCGTGCGGCGCGGTGCCAGGTAGCCGATGGCGGGCCGGAGCACCGACCTGCGCAGCGGCAGCCGGCCGGGGTCGCTGGGGATGTCGGGCAGGTAGAGCCGCACGGTGAACGTGCTGCCTTGGCCCTGCCGGCTGGCGAGTGTCAGTTGCCCGCCCATCAGCTCGGTCAGCAGGTGGGTGATGGTCAGGCCCAGGCCGGTGCCGGTTTCGCTGTTCTGGCGGCCGGCGCTGCCACGCTCGAACGGCAGGAAGATCCGCTCCTGGTCCTGCGGCGCGATGCCGATGCCGGTGTCGACGACCTCGATGCGGCTGACATGCTGGCGGAAGTCGAGCCGCAACAGCACCTCGCCACTGGCGGTGAATCGCACCGCGTTGGCCAGCAGGTTGATGAGGATCTGCCGCAGCCGCTTGGCGTCGGCCCGGATCCAGGGCGGCATCGGGCCCAGCACCTGCACGTCGAAGCGCAGCCCCTTCGCCTGCGCCTGCGGCCGCATCATGCGCTCCACTTCCTCGATCAGTTCCGGCAGCGGCAGCGGCGCCACGTCCAGCCGCAGCCGCCCGGCTTCGATCCGCGCCAGCTCCAGCGAGCCGTCGATCAGCTCATGCATGTGCTGGCCGCTCTGCTGCATGGTGGCGATGGTCTCGCGCAGCCAGCCCTCGACCTGCGGGTTCTTGAGCAGGATCTGCGAGTATCCCAGGATGCTGTTGAGCGGCGAGCGCAGCTCGTGGGTCATTCCGGCGACGTACCGGGTCTTGGCCAGGCTCGCCGACTCCGCGTGGTCCTTGGCTGCCTGCAGCTCGGCGTCGGTGCGGCGATGCGCTTCGATCTCCTGGAGCAGCAGCTGGGTCTGGCGCTCGGATTCGTCCTGTGCCATCCGGCGGCTGCGGGTGCTCAGCACAACCCACCAGGCGCACACCGCGGCCAGCAGCGCCAGGAGCGCGAACACCTTCAGGAACGGCATGCGCAGAAATTCGGCGGGCGTGCCCAGGCTTTCCTGGACATAGACCACGCCGACCAGGAACGCCATCGCCGCGCACAGCGACAGCAGCACCACCAGGTACTGACCGACGCGGAAGTTCACGCGTGCCGCCCAGCGTACCGGCAGCAGGAAGCGCACTACTGCCAGCAGCTGGTCGGCCGCGCGCGAACCGGTCTTGCAGCGGTCGTGGCAGCGCGACTCGAGCGAACAGCAGAGCGAACAGATCGCCGCCGCGTAGGCAGGGCAGCGCGCCATGTCTTCCGATTCGAACTGGTTCTCGCACACCGCGCAGCGCACCAGCTCGCCCGGCTTCCACTGCGCGTCGGGCGAGCGCGCCAGGTAGTAGCGCCCCTTGGTGGCCCAGGCCAGCAGCGGCGCCAGCGTCAGCGACAGCGCAAGCGCGATGAAGGGCGAAAAAGCGGCCGCGACTTCTCCCAGCATGCCGGCATAGGCGAAGCAGGCGACGGCCGCGGCCACGATCATCGCGCCCAGGCCCACCGGGTTGAAGTCGTACAGGTGCGCACGGCGGAACTCGATGTGCGGCGGGCTCAGGCCCAGCGGCTTGTTGATCACCAGGTCCGCCACCAGAGCGCCGATCCAGGCGATGGCGACGTTGCTGTACACGGCCAGCACCTTCTCCAGCGCGCCAAACACGCCCAGCGTCATCAGCAGCGTCGCGATGCCGACGTTAAACACCAGCCAGACCACGCGCCCGGGGTGACTGCGGGTGACGCGGGCGAAGAAGTTCGACCACGCCAGCGATCCGGCATACGCATTGGTGAGGTTGATCTTGATCTGCGACACCACGACGAACACCACCGTCATTGCCACGGCCAGGCCCGGCAGGCCGACAGCCTGCGTGAAGCCGGCCAGGAACATCTGCGTCGGTTCGGCGGCGCGTTGCGCGTCGAGCTCGAATTGCAGTGCGGCGAAGGCCAGGAAGGCACCGCCCGCCATCTTGAACATGCCCATCGCGATCCAGCCCGGACCGGACACCAGCAATGCCGTCCACCAGCGGACACGGTTCTTTGCCGTGCGTTCCGGCAGGAACCGCAGGAAGTCGACCTGCTCGCCGATCTGCACCACCAGCGAGAAGATCACCGCCGCCGCGGCGCCGAACATCAGCGGCTGGAAGCCGCTGCTGCCGCTTTTCAATCCTGAGAGAGAACTGAAATCACGATACAGCTGGGGTTGCGTCAACGCGATACTGACGAAGGGCAGCAGCAGCAGGAAGAGCCACAGGGGCTGGGTCCAGGCCTGCAGTTTCGAGATCAGCGTGATGCCGCGCATCGCCAAAGGCAGGATCACCACCGACGACAGCACGTAACACCACTCCAGCGGCCAGTCCACCACCATCTGCAGCGCCAGCGCCATGATCGCCGCCTCCAGCGCGAAGAAGATGAAAGTGAAGACCGCGTAAATGAGCGAGGTGATCGTCGAGCCGAGGTAGCCGAAACCGGCGCCGCGCGTCAGCAGGTCCATGTCCAGGCCGTCGCGGGCGGCGTAATAGGCGATCGGCAACCCCGTCAGGAAGATGATCGCGCCGACCACCAGGATTGCCCACATCGCGTTGCTGAAGCCGTAATTCAGCGCGATGGCGCCGCCGATCGCCTCCAGCGCCAGGAACGAGAGTGAGCCGAAGGCGGTGTTGGCCACGCGGAATTCGCTCCAGCGCCGGAAGCTCTTGGGCGTGTAACGCAGCGCGTAGTCCTCCATCGTCTCGTCCGCGACCCACGAGTTGTAGTCGCGGCGAAACCGGAAGATGGTCTGAGGCGCGGCCTGCAGCTCTGTGGGTGAAACGGGGGCCATTCCTTCCCCTAGCAAGAACCGTTCTAGCTCCCGCAAACGCGCTGCTGGCGCGGCTGCTACGTCAATTGACGTATGGGCCGTGTGCACCCCCCCTCCTAAGCTCGAACCCAGCCCGGACTCGATCCCGTCGATGCCGATCCGCCAAGCCAACCCTGCCAGGAACCGCCATGAATGACCAATTCGATGCCAACGATCCTTCCGTTCCCGCCGCTGTGCGCCGCCGCCGAATGCTGCAGGCCCTCGGCGCACTGTCGCTGGGCGGCCTGCCAGCCTGGTCCGGCGCCCAGCCCACGGCCTCGGTCAACACCACCAAGCTGGCCGTGACCGACAAGGAAGTGATCGTCGGCCAGCTGCATTCGTCCACCGGGTCCATGGCGATCTCCGAATCCGGCTCGATCCAGGCCGAGCAGCTGGCCATCGACCAGATCAACGACATGGGCGGCATCCTGGGCCGCAAGATCAAGGTGATCAGGGAGGACGGCGCATCCGACTGGCCGACCTTCGCCGAGAAGTCAAAGAAGCTGCTGATCAACGACCGTTGTGCCGCCGTGTTCGGCTGCTGGACCTCCGCCTCGCGCAAGGCCGTGCTGCCCGTGTTCGAAAAAGAGAACGGCCTGCTGTACTACCCCACCTTCTACGAAGGCCTGGAGCAGTCCAAGAACGTCATCTACACCGGCCAGGAAGCGACCCAGCAGATTCTGTACAGCCTGGACTGGGCGCAGAAGGAGAAGAAAGCCAAGACCTTCTTCCTGATCGGCTCGGACTACATCTGGCCGCGCACTTCCATGAAGATCGCGCGCAAGCACATCGAGAACTTCCAGAAGGGCAAGGTGGTCGGCGAGGAATATTACCCGCTGGGCAGCACCAACTTCGGCTCGCTGATGAACAAGATCAAGGTGCAGAAGCCCGACTGCATCTACGCCGCCGTGGTCGGCGGCTCCAACGTGGCGTTCTACAAGGCGCTGAAGGCCGCCGGCATCACCGGCGACAAGCAGCTGCTTGTGACGCTGGCGGTGACCGAAGACGAGATGACCGGCGTCGGCGGCGAGAACTTCGCCGGCTTCTATTCGTCGATGAAGTACTTCCAGTCGCTGGACAACGACAACAACAAGAAGTTCGTCGCTGCCTTCAAGGCCAAGTACGGCCCCAACTCGGTGATCGGCGACGTGACCCAGGCCGGCTACCTCGGCCCCTGGCTGTGGAAGGCCGCGGTCGAAAAGGCCAAGAGCTTCGACGTCGACAAGGTTGTGGCCGCCTCTCCGGGCATCGAGCTGAAGCAAGCGCCCGAGGGTTACGTGAAGCTGGACGCCAACCATCACTTGTGGAGCAAGTCGCGTATCGCGATGGGCATGCCGGACGCCAGCTTCAAGGTGGTCTCCGAGTCGCCCAACCTGATCAAGCCGGATCCCTTCCCGAAGGGCTACCAGTAAGCCGCCCTGCGGCCGCCGTTTGATTGCCACCCAGTCCCGAAAGAAGCAGCGTATGACGATCTCCGAAATGATGAACATCGGCCTGATGCAGGGCTTCGCCGGCCTGAGCCTCTTCGCCGTGCTGCTGCTGATGGGATTGGGGCTGGCAATCATCTTCGGCCAGATGGGCGTCATCAACATGGCACACGGCGAGTTCATGACGATCGGCGCCTACACCATCTACCTGACCTCCACACTGGCGGCGACCCATGCGCCGGGGCTGGTCAAGTACTACTTTCCATTCGCAATCGTGGCGGCCTTCGGCTTCGCCTTCGTGGCCGGCTGGCTGGTCGAATGGGGGCTGATCCGCCATCTGTACAAGCGGCCGCTGGATACGCTGCTGGCCACCTGGGGGATCAGCCTGGCGATCCAGCAGATGTTCCGTACCTTCATCGGGCCGAAGGAAGTCAGCCCGACGTTGCCGGACTGGCTGCTCGGTTCCTGGGCGCCGTCGCCCGGGCTGGACATCCCGATCAACGGCATGTTCGTGCTTGGGCTCACTGCCCTGGTGACGGCGGGCGTGCTGGTGGCCTTGCACCGCAGCCGCTGGGGCCTGCGGGTGCGCGCCACGGTTGCCAACCGGGTGATGGCCAATGCCACCGGCATCGACACCCGCAAGACCGACCGACTGACCTTCGCCATCGGCTGCGGTATTGCAGGCATCGCCGGCGCAGCCTTCACCACCATCGGCTCCACCGGACCGACCTCGGGGTCGCTGTACATCGTGGACGCCTTCCTGGTCGTCACCTTCGGCGGCGCCGCCAGCCTGATGGGCACCGTGGTCTCCGCCTTCGGCATCGCCCAGACGCAGTCGATCAGCGAATTCTTCCTGCATGGCTCGATGGCCAAGGTGCTGACGCTGTCTCTGATCGTGGTGATCCTGATGGTGCGGCCGCAGGGCCTGTTCGCCAGCAAGGTGCGGCGCTGATTTCTTCATCTCCAAGGACCGTTCCATGAAATCCCTGCAAGCCTGGATCAAGCGTTACCAGCTCGCAAGCCTGTTGCT
>JACMQP010000322.1 GCA_014376915.1 Ramlibacter sp. | reverse complement strand
GCGCCGATGGCGCGCCGGGTGGGGAGGGTGAGAATGCCGACGTCCGCAACACGCGCTAGGGCGTCCTGAGGCCGCTGTGCGAGTCGAGCGCGGCTTTACGCTCGTTGAATTGCTGGTCGTGTTCGCGATGGTGGCGCTGCTCGCCGCGCTGGTGCCGCTCGCGTTCGACCGGCTGCGCGAATCGGCGCAGTACCGCGACACGGTGCGGGGCATGCTCACCGACATCCGCCAGGCGCGCTACCGCGCGCTCGCCGAAGGCCACGAAGTGCGCTTCCGGGTCGACCTGGCCGGGCGCAACTATGGCGTGGAAGGAAGGCCCTCGCGAAAAGTGCCGGAGTCGTTGCGGCTGCGCGCAACCGTCGCCGACATCGAGCTGACCGCCGCCCAGGGCGCCGGCATCCTGTTCCTGCCATCCGGCGGCGCCACCGGCGGCAGCATCGAAATCATTCGTCCGAGCGGTGCCGGCGTGCGGCTCACCGTCGACTGGCTTTCCGGAAGCGTGGCCCAATCTCCCATCGCGCAATGAGCAGGCATCCGGGCCACCGCCAAAGCGGGTTCTCGCTGCTCGAACTGCTGGTGGCTTTCGTCATCATGGCGTTCTCGCTCGGCATGCTGTACCAGGCCAGCGGCGGGACGGTCCGCAGCCTCGGCGACACCGAACAGCATCTGCGGGCCACAGTGCTCGCGCAAAGCGTCCTCAACGCGCGCGACAGCGTGCCGGAGGCCGGCTGGAACGAAGCCGGCGAATCAGGTGGCTTCACCTGGCGGGTCAGCAGCGCGCCGTTCCGTACCGATGTCGGCGATCCCAGGGCTCCGCCATTGCAGCAGGTGGACATCGTCGTCGGCTGGAACGACCGCCAGGGACCGCGCCGGCTCGAGCTGAGCACCCTGCTGCCGCAAGCCAGGCCACCGCCCGGGAGTTCCAGGTGAAGCGCAGCTCCCGCAACGTCGCCGGCTTCACGCTGGTGGAGATCCTGGTGGTGATGACGCTGATGTCGGTGATCATGCTGGCGCTGGGCGCGGCCATGCGCACGATCGCGCAGACCGAGGAGCGGGTGGACCAGCGCCTGCAGCGCGCGGACGAGATGCGGGTCGCGACCAGTTTCCTGGGCAGCACGCTGGGGCGCATTTCGCCGCGCAAGTCGCAGGCGCCGACCCGGGTCGGGACCAGCCTCGCGCTGTTTTCGGCGCTGCCCGATGCCGTCATGTGGGTTGGCGTCATGCCGGCGCGCTACGGCGCCGGGGGCCGCTACTTCTTCCGGCTTGCGCTCGAACGCCAGAGCGACCGCGCCGACCTGGTCATCCGGTTCGCGCCCTGGACCGGCGCGGGGGTCTTCCCGGCCTGGGCCACGGCGGATTCGCGGGTCCTGGTTCGCGGCGTCACCGGCCTGGCCCTGGAATATGCGCAGGAGGGCGGCGGCACCCAGGCGTGGAGCACCGAATGGACCGACCCCCAGGTGCTGCCCGGCCGCATCCGGATGTCGCTGCGGACGGCGGCGGTGGAATGGCCGCAGCTCACGATCGCGCTGCGCCCGCTGCCGGCCGGCGACACCGGCCGCGGCGGCTTCTCATTGGGCCCCGAGTGATGCGCCAGCGTTCCTGCGTTGACCGCGGCATGCAGGATGGCGTGGCTTTGATCGCCGTGCTCTGGATCGTCGCCGCCCTGAGCATCCTGGTGACCGGGATGGTGCAGGCGCAACGCGACGAGATCCGGCTGGTGGCCTCGGCGCGGCAGACTGTCCAGGGCAGTGCATTGGGCAACGCCGCGATCCAGCTGGTACTGCAGCAGATGGCGGCACTGGCCCAACCGGTCACGCGATTGAGCCGGATCGAGACCAGTTTCGGTGGTGTGAGCATCCCGGTCCAGGTCATGCCGCTCAATGGCCTGGTCGACCTGAACCGCGCGCAGGAACCGTTGCTGGTGGCCCTGTTCACCATTGCCGGCAAGCTTCCGGCCGACCGGGCTGCGGCCCTGGCAAGGGCGCTCATTGCCGCGCGTGTCCCGGGTCCCCTGACGCAGGGGGGGCCGCGGTTCGAGGCCATCGAGGATCTGCTGCAGCTGCCAGGGGTCGACTTCGGCCTCTATGCTAGACTTTCGCCGCTCGTCACGACAGACGCCATGGGAGGCGGCCGCGTCAATGCGATGGCCGCCCCGGAGGGCGTTCTTCTGGTGCTCTCCGAAGGTGATGTTGCACGGGCTGCGCGGATCGCGGCCAGCAGGGACGGTGGCGGGCCCGGTGTCGATACAACCGACCTGGCCCCGCAATTGACGGAGACCGTGGCGACGACGCGCTTCAGGCTCGTGGCGCAGGTGCCCCTACCGGACGGCAGGCGGTTACTCAGTTCACGGATGGTGGAAACCGGCAAGGCAACGCCTGACGGTGTGCCCTGGCGAATCTTCCAGTCCGAAGACCGGTTTGAGCCGATACCGGCGGCAATGAATTGAAATGACAATGTCCGAGACCCCCCCGACTCCCATCCCACCCGATCCCCGTCCCCGCAACGCGCGCTTCGCATCGTGGCTGGCCGGGCTGTCCGCGCAGGGCAGGTCGCTGCGGTCCAGAACTTCTTCCGGCGAGCCGGTCCGGCTGCTCCATCCCGACGGCAGCCAGTCGGTCTGGCGCGGCAGCGTGCGTCTGGACGAAGAAAGCGCGGCAAAGAAGCCGAAGTTCGTCGCGATCCAGGTCCCGGACGACCTGGTCCTGATGCGTTCGCTGCTGCTGCCGCGGTTGTCGGACAGCCATGGCGCGGAAGCCGTGCAGCTCGAGGCCCGCAGCAACAGCCCTTTCCCGCCGGACGACCTGGCCTGGGGTTGGCTGGGACGCGACATCGACGGCGGCCAGAAACAGGTCGACCTGGCGCTGGCTTCGCGCCGGCACATCGCGACGTTCCTGCAGGGGCGCTGGCCTGAACTTGCCAGCGCCCCGAAACAGCCCGAAGCGTGGGCCCTGTCCGCGCAAGGCCTGCCAATCGTCCTGCAGGGCTACGGTGAAGTCCACCGGCTGCATGACGCGTCGATCGAGCGCCGCTGGAACTGGGCGCTGGCGGCTGTCGTCCTGGCCCTGGCAACCACGGCCGCGATCACGCCGACCATCCAGTTGCGGCTGCGCGCGCTGGAGGCGGGCGACGCTTTCGAGGCCGTCCTGCGCCGGGTCGCTCCCATGGTGCGCAAGCGCGACGAACTGGCGACGCTGAACGACAAGGCCCGCGCGCTGGACACGATCGCCGCCGAACGGGTCGATCCTGCGGGCGTCATGGAGTACCTGACGCAGGTCCTGCCGGACGACACCTACCTTTACAGCCTGGACGTGCAGAGGACCAAGATCACTGCGTCCGGCCACACCGTCGACGCGTCGCTGTTGCTGCAGAAACTGAGCCTCGACCCGCGGCTGAAGAACGTCAAGGCGCCCATGGCCGTCACGCGGCTGCCGGGGGCGACGAAAGAAGCCTTCGTCATCGAGTTCACGATGGAACCCAAACCAGTCCCGGTGAATTCGGCTGCGGCGGCTCCGGCCGCCGTCCCCGCGGCGACGGCCGCGGTCGCGGCTGCTTCCGCATCAGCCGCGCCCAAGCCGCCGGCACCGGCCAAGCCCGCGCCGGGCTCGTCACCCTTCGTCATCGGGGGATCGCGATGATGCTCAAGTCGCTTGCCGCCAACCGTGTCGCGATTGCGCTCGGGGTGGGGATCCTGCTGTTTGTCGGCGGCGCCACGGCGTACGTCGTGTCCAGACACGTT
>JACMQP010000321.1 GCA_014376915.1 Ramlibacter sp. | reverse complement strand
CTCAGGCGGTTGTTTCAATCGATTCGATCTCGCCAGACAGCTGCAGCCAGCGCTCTTCCAGCGAGGCAAGCTCTTCGTTGATCGCCTTCAGGCGCTTGGCGCCTTCGGCCAGGTCGGCTGGCGGCAGCCGGCTGCCCAGCCTGGCCTCCAGCGTCGCCTTCTCGCCGGAGAGCTGCGCCATGCGCTGGTCGGCCTGCTCCAGCTCTTTGCGCAGGGGCTTGAGCCGGCCGGACGCGTGCTGGCGGTGCGGGGCGTCGCTTTTGCGCGGTTCCTCGACTCGCACCGGCTGCACCAGTTCCGCGATCCGGTCGAGCTTGGCCTGCTCGCGCAGGCGCTTGGCTTCGTCCAGCAGGTAACGCTGGTAGTCGTCCAGGTCGCCGTCGAACGGCGCCACGACTCCCCGCCCGACCAGCCAGAACTCGTCGCAGACGGCGCGTAGCAGGTGGCGATCGTGGCTGACCAGCATCACGGTGCCTTCGAACTCGTTCAGCGCCATCGACAGCGCCTCGCGCGTCGCCAGGTCCAGGTGGTTGGTCGGCTCGTCCATCAGCAGCAGGTTGGGCCGCTGCCAGACCATCATCGCCAGCACCAGCCGCGCCTTCTCGCCGCCGCTCATCGTGCCGACAGCCTGCCGCACCATGTCGCCGCTGAAATTGAAGGTGCCCAGGAAGTTGCGCAGCTCCTGTTCGCGCGCCTGCGGGCCGACCTCGCGCGCCAGTCGCGTCATGTGTTCCAGCGGGTTGTCGGGGGGACGCAGTACGTCCAGCTCCTGCTGGGCGAAGTAGCCGATCGACAGGCCCTTGCCCTGGATGATCGTGCCGGCCAGCAGCGGGACGTCGCCCGCGATCGTCTTGACCAGCGTCGACTTGCCCTGGCCGTTGGCGCCCAAAATGCCGATCCGCTGGCCGGCCAGCACCGAACGGTTGACGCCACGCACGATGGTCTTCTTTTCCGCTTCCACCGTGTAGCCGAACTCGCCGTCGCTGATCGCCAGCATCGGGTTGGGCAAATTGGCCGGCTCCTTGAACTCGAACGTGAAATCGGCATCGGCCAGCACCGGGGCAATCTTCTCCATCCGCTCCAGCGCCTTGACCCGGCTCTGGGCCTGCTTGGCCTTGCTGGCCTTGGCCTTGAATCGGTCGATGAACTTCTTCAGATGCGCGATCTTGTCCTGCTGCTTGGAGAACGCCGACTGTTGCAACTCCAGCTGCTGCGAGCGCAGCGTCTCGAAAGCGCTGTAGTTGCCGCCGTAGCGGATCAGGCCCTGGTTGTCGATGTGCAGCGTCACGTCGGTCACGGCGTCGAGGAACTCGCGGTCGTGGCTGATCACGATCATCGTGCCCTGGTAGCGTTTGAGCCAGGCCTCCAGCCAAACCAGCGCGTCCAGGTCCAGGTGGTTGGTGGGCTCGTCCATCAGCAACAGGTCCGACGGGCACATCAGCGCCCGCGCGAGTTGCAGCCGCATGCGCCAGCCGCCGGAAAAGCTGTTCACCGGGCTGTTCAGCTCGTGGGTCTTGAAGCCCAGCCCGAGGATCAGCGCCTGGGCGCGCGGCACGGCGTCGTGCTCTCCCGCATCGGCCAGGTCGGTGTAGGCATGGGCGATCGCCATGCCGTCGCCGCTGTGCTCGGCCTGCGTCAGCACGTCGCGCAGGCCGGCCAGCCGGGTGTCGCCGCCCAGCACGAAGTCGGTGGCCGAGTCGTCCGTCTCCGGCATGTTCTGTTCGACCTGGGCCATCTGCCACTGGGCCGGCAGCGAGAAGTCGCCGCTGTCCTCGTGCAGCACGCCGGTGAAGAGGCCGAACAGCGTGGACTTGCCGGCGCCGTTGCGCCCGACCAGGCCCACCTTCTCGCCCGGGTTGAGCGTGACGGAGACTTTGTCCAGCAGGACCTTGGCGCTGCGGCGCAGCGTGACGTTTTTAAGAGTGATCAAAAGAGGCTAAAAAAAGTTGTCATTCCG
>JACMQP010000037.1 GCA_014376915.1 Ramlibacter sp. | reverse complement strand
GGTCATCGTGCACAGCTTTTCCAGGAACGGTCCAAGCGTGGTGCCGTGGTAGGCCCGCGACGTGACCGCCACCCGTTGCAGTTGCCGCTGCGCCGCGGCCACGATGCGCGGGTGCAGATGGCCGTGGCTGACCGCCGAATACGCACCCATCATGTCGATGTATTCGCGGCCTTCGACGTCCCACACCAGGCAGTCGCGCGCGTGGTCGATCACGACCGCCACCGGCTGGTAGTTGCGTGCGCCGTAGCGGGCTTCCTTGCCAATGAAATCATGCGAGGTCTTGCTGTCCATGGCCGGCTCCTGTGAATGGAGTCAGTCTAAGGTGGAGCATGCTGCGGGGTGCGACGATCGGCAGCCCGAAAGCCACTCCGATCCGCCGCGATTCGAGCGCTCCGCGTCCGAATCGGAAGCAGCGCAGGACATCGTCCGGGCCGCGTGAAAGTCAGTTTCCGGGCCGCGCCCTGGGCACCGGAAACCCCGTGAACTCCTTGATCGTCGCCAGCTCGATGTTGGTGACGATCTTCTCGACACCGAGGGCCGGGTCGTCAAGCCAGTCGCTGATCAGCCGGTGGTAGTGGTCCAGGTCCGGGCAGCCCAGCCGCACCAGGTAGTCGAAGCGACCGCTGATGATGTAGCAGGCGACCACCTCGGGCGAGGTCGCCATGCGCTTTTCGAAGCGCTGCACCGACGGCTGGCGCTGGTCCTTGAGCGCGATCTCGGCGAAGACCCCGATCTGGCCGGCGAGCGCCGCCCGGCTGACCAGCGCCCGGTAGCCCTCGATCATCCCCTGCGCTTCGAGCTTGCGCACCCGGTTCAGGGTGGCACGCGCGGACAGGTGGATGGCTTCCGACAGGGCCTGCACCGTGGCCCGGCCGTCCCGCTGCAGCAGTTCCAGCAGCTTGAGGTCGGCCCGGTCGAGGTCCACGGGGCGCCGTCAGAGCGTCTTGATCGCCGCCAGCCGCCGCATCAGCTGCTGCACGATGTCGGCCTGCATGTCGCGATACAGCAGGTTCTCCTCGGCCTCCTTCGACAACACGGCCGATTCGTTGAAGCTGATGTCGCGCTGCTGGAGCAACTCGGTTTCGGGGATCAGTTCCTTGCCGCTGGGCGTGCGCAGCTTGAACTTGAAGCGGATCCGCAACTGGAACTCGCGCACCTGGCCGGAAGCGTTGACGCCGACCACGGTCTTCTCGCGCTGGTCGGTCAGCACGTCGAGCACCACTTGTGCCTGGGCCAGTGGCACCACTCTGACCTGACCGCCGGAAGCGATGCTGCGCTTGAGCTCGTTGCCCAGCGTCGACGCGTCGGCCGCGCCGATGGAGATGGTCTGGAAGGCGAAGTCCGGCGCCTTGCGCAACTGGAAGCCGCAGGCGGCGAGCGCCAGCGCGGGGGCGGCGACGAGCAGGGATCGACGGGCCAGCCGCATCAGATCACCACGTTGACCAGCCGGCCAGGCACCACGATCACCTTCCTGGCGGATGCGCCGCCGGAGTGCTGCAGAAAGGCTTCGCTGGCGACGGCGAGCTGCTCGATCTCGTGCTTGCTGGCGCCGGTCGGCACCCGCACCGAGCCGCGCAGCTTGCCGTTGACCTGCAGCACGAGTTCCGTTTCGTCCTGCTCCAGCGCATCCTGGTCCACCTGCGGCCAGGGCGCGTCCAGCAGCTCGCCATGGGCCTGGGCGAACCCCAGGTCCTGCCACAGCGCGTGCGCGATGTGGGGCGTGGCCGGGTACAACACCCGCAGCAGGATCCCGAAGCCTTCGTACATCGCCTCACGCACGCCAACGCCCGAAGTCGCCTTGCAGTCTTCCAGCGCGTTGAGCAGCTTCATCGCGCCCGAAACCACGGTGTTGTACTGCATGCGCTGGTAGTCGTAGTCCACCTGCCTGAGCACCGAATGGATTTCCAGCCGCAAGGCCTTGCTGTCCTTGCCGAACGCGACCTTGACCCCCTTGCCCTCTGCCAGCTGCGCAATGTCGCCGCCGCCGGCATGCAGCTTGTGGCCGAAATTCCAGACCCGGCGCAGGAAGCGGTGAGAGCCCTCCAGCGCCGCGTCGTTCCACTCCAGCGTGGCTTCGGGCGGCGCGGTGAACATGGTGTACAGGCGCGCCGTGTCGGCGCCGAATTTATCGATCAGCGCCTGCGGGTCGACGCCGTTGTTCTTGGACTTGGACATCGTGGTCCAGCCCTCGTACGTGACCGGCAGGCCGTCGACCTTCGACGTCGCCGAGACCACCTTGGCGTGCTCGTCGCGCACGATATCCAGGTCGTGGGCCCAGTAGTACTCCTTGCCGGCCTGGGTTCCGGTCCGGGCGAACGACTCGTTCAGCACCATGCCCTGCGTCAGCAGCTTCGTGAACGGCTCGTCGATCTGGACCAGGCCCATGTCGCGCATCACCTTGGTCCAGAAGCGCGCATACAACAGGTGCAGGATGGCGTGCTCGATGCCGCCGATGTATTGGTCCATCGGCAGCCAGTAGTTGGCGCCGCTGCCCACCATCGCCTGGTCGTTCTTCGGGTCGCAGTAGCGCATGTAGTACCAGGACGAATCGACGAAGGTGTCCATCGTGTCGGTCTCGCGCCGGGCCGGCTTGCCGCAGACCGGGCAGTTGCAGGCCAGGAAGTCCTCGCGCTTGTTCAACGGGTTGCCCGAGCCGTCCGGCACGCAGTCCAGCGGCAGCACCACCGGCAGGTCGGCTTCCGGCACCGGCACCGCGCCGTGTTCGGCGCAATGGATGATCGGGATCGGCGTGCCCCAGTAGCGCTGGCGGCTGATGCCCCAGTCGCGCAGCCGCCAGGTGACCTTTTTTTCGCCCAGGTCCTTTTGCTGCAGGTGGTGCACCACCGCGTTCACGGCTTCCTGATAACTGAAGCCGCTGAAGATATCGGAGTTGATGGTGACGCCGCGCTGCTTGTCGCCGTACCAGTCCTGCCAGTGCTTGTAGTCGTAGTGCTCGCCGTCGACGTGCACCACCTGCAGGATGTCGAGCCGGTACTTCATTGCGAACTCGAAGTCGCGCTCGTCGTGGCCGGGCACGCCCATCACGGCACCGTCGCCGTAGCTCATGAGAACGTAGTTGCCGACCCAGACGTCGACCGGCAGCCCCGACAGCGGATGGGTCACCTGCAAGCCGGTTTCCATGCCGACCTTCTCGCGCAGCGCCAGCTCGGCCTCGGTGGTGCCGCCTTGACCGCACTCCTCGATGAAAGCGGCCAGTTCCGGGTTGTTGCGCGCGGCGTGCGTCGCCAGCGGATGCTCCGGCGCAACGGCGCAAAAAGTGACGCCCATGACGGTGTCGGCGCGAGTCGTGAAGACGTACATCTTGCCGTCGCCGACCAGCTCGCCGTCGGCGCCGCGGATCTCGTGCGGAAAGGCGAAGCGCACGCCCTCGCTCTTGCCGATCCAGTTTTCCTGCATCAGCTTCACCCGCTCTGGCCAGCCCGGCAGCTGGTGCCGCGCGTGGTCCAGCAGTTCCTCCGCGTAGTCGGTGATCTTCAGGTAGTAGCCCGGGATTTCGCGCTTCTCGACCGGCGCGCCGGTGCGCCAGCCCTTGCCGTCGATCACCTGTTCGTTGGCCAGCACCGTCTGGTCCACCGGGTCCCAGTTGACGACCTGCGTCTTGCGGTAGGCGATGCCTTTTTCCAGCATCTTCAGGAACAGCCACTGGTTCCATTTGTAGTAGCTCGGATCACAGGTGGCGACCTCGCGGCTCCAGTCGATCGCCAGCCCCATCGCCTGCATCTGCTGCTTCATGTAGGCGATGTTGTCGTAGGTCCACTTGGCCGGCGGCACCTTGTTCTTCATTGCGGCGTTCTCGGCCGGCAGGCCGAAGGCGTCCCACCCCATCGGCATCAGCACGTTGTAGCCGTTCATGCGCAGGTGGCGCGTGAGCATGTCGTTGATGGTGTAGTTGCGCACGTGGCCCATGTGCAGCTTGCCGCTCGGGTACGGCAGCATCGAGCAGGCATAGAACTTCTTCTTGCCTGCGACTTCGGTGACCCGGTAGGCGTCGCGTTCGGTCCAGTGCGCCTGGGCGGCCTTCTCGACCTGCTGGTGGTTGTACTTTTCCTGCATCCCCCAAATTGTAGGGGTGCGCCCTCGAAAGTGCCGGACCCTCAGGGCGTTCGAGGCTCGGCGACGAAGCCAATGCGGTTCAGGCCGGCTTTCTGCGCGGCGCCCATCACCTCGACGATCCGGCCGTAGGCAACGGCCTGGTCGGCCCGCAACTGGACTTCGGTTTCCGGATTCTGCTTGCCGCTTTCGGCCAGCCGGGCGGCAAGCTCGGCAGACGTGACCGGTTTATCGTTCAGGAACAGCTTGCCCTGGGCGTCGAGCGCAACGGTCACGAAGCGGGGGGCGTCGTTCGGCTTGGCGGCATCGGTGCCCGGCAGGTCGAGCCGGATCGAGCTGGCCAGCAGCGGCGCCGTGATGATGAAGATCACCACCAGCACCAGCATCACGTCCACCAGCGGTGTGACGTTGATCTCGCTCATGGGCTGGGGCCCTTGGGTGCGTTCCAGCCGGCCGAACGCCATGACTATGGAGCCCCCACGCTCGTCACTTCGGGTCCTGCACCGGCCCCCGAGGGGGCCTTCGCGCCTTGGGGCGGTCCGGCGGCGCCCAACCCCCTGGACGACGCAATCGGGTGTGTCAGCAGTTCGCGCAGGTCACGGGCGAAACCTTCCAGGTCGGCCTCGATCCGGCCGATCAGCCGGCCGAACACGTTGTAGCCGAGCACCGCCGGAATGGCGACCGCCAGTCCGGCCGCCGTCATGATCAAGGCCTCGCCCACTGGCCCGGCTACCTTGTCGATCGTGATCTGGCCCGCCGCGGCGATGCCCGTGAGCGCGTGATAGATGCCCCAGACGGTGCCGAGCAGGCCGACGAAGGGGGCGGTCGAGCCCACGGTGGCGAGCAACACCTGGCCGAACTGCAGCTTGTCCAGCACCAGGTGCAGCGCGCCACGCAGGAGCCGGGTCAGCTGCTGGGCCCGGTCGCCGGCCGCCGCCAGCGAACCGCCGGCCTCCAGGCGGGTGGCGGCGATCAGCGGCAGCACCAGCGCGTCGCGGTCGAACGCGCCGACCCGGGACTGGGCTTCCTCGATCGAGGGCGACTGCCAGAACGCCGCCGTGCTGCGGACCACGTCGCCGCCGGCCCGCCGCAGCAGCCAGGTCTTCCATAGGATCACGACCCAGCTGGCGACCGACATCGCCAGCAGCAGGACGGCAACCGCGCGGGTCACGGCATCGCCCTGGGCGAACAGGGAATAGAAATTCATTTCAGGCCGAGCACGTCGAACATGTCGAACAGGCCGCTCTGGCGCCCGGCCAGGAACCGCACCGCCCGCAGGCTGCCCTCGGCATAGGTAGCGCGGCTGGCCGATTTGTGGGTGATCTCGATGCGCTCACCGGTGCCGGCGAACAGCACCGTGTGGTCGCCGACGATGTCGCCGCCACGGATGCTGGAAAAGCCGATGGTGGACGGGTCGCGCTCACCGGTCACGCCCTCG
>JACMQP010000320.1 GCA_014376915.1 Ramlibacter sp. | reverse complement strand
TTCTGCCGCCGGTCCGAACCGTCGGCCTGGGCGAAACGCTCGAACACCCGCTTGCGGTAGCCCTCCGGCACGCCGGCGCCGCGGTCGCTCACCACCACTCGGGCCATGCCGTCCACCAGGACCACCCTGACGTCCACGACGCCCGCCGGCGGCGAGAACTTGGCCGCGTTCGAGAGCAGGTTGACGCTCACCTGCACGATGCGGTCGGCGTCCGCCAGAACCACCGGTTCGGCGCCGGCTGCAAACTCGATGTGCACGCCCAGTCCGTTGGCGAAGGCGCCGGTGTCGCGGATGGCCTGCTCCACCAGCGGCCGCAGCGGCTGGCGCTGCATGTCGTACTGCATCAGGCCGGACTGGATCTTCTCGACGTCGAGCACGTCGTTGATCAGCCGGATCAGCCGCTCGCAGCTCTTGCTGGAAATACCGATCAGCCGCTGCGCGTCGTCCGGCAAGTCGCCGGCCATGCCCGATTCCAGCAGGCTGAGCGACGCATAAATGGCGGTCATCGGCGTGCGCAACTCGTGCGACACCGTGGAGATGAATTCGTTCTTCAGCCGCTCCACTTCCTTGCGCCGCGAGATGTCCTGCACGAAGGCGCTGAACAGCCGCAGCTTGCCGGTGTCGACCAGGCCGATCTTCGCCTCCACCGGAATCTCGCTGCCGTCGCGGCTGATCATCACCCGCTCCATGGTCTGGCCGACGAAGGGGGCGTCGCCGTGAGCCAGGAAGTCCTGCAGCGCCGCTTGGGTGGAGCTGACGAAGCGCGGTGGCAGGACGGTGTCGGCGAACGGCCGGCCCAGGACCTCGGAACGCTTCCAGCCGAACAGCTTCTCGGCCTGAGAATTCCAGTCGGTGATGCGACCCTCGAAGTCCATGCCGATGAACGGATCCTGGGCCGATTCGATGATGGTCTGGATCCGCTGCTCGTTCTCCTGGACGCGGGCGAAAGCCTCGCGCAGTTCGGCCGTGCGCTCCTCGACCCGCTGCTCCAGCGAAACGTTGAGCGTGCGCAGGTCGGCCTCCTTCTGCTGCAGGCTGGCCACCAGCGAATTGAGCGACTCGCCCAGGGTCTGCACTTCCTTGTAGCTGTTGCTGGCCAAAGGTGGCGAAGGCTTGCCGGTCTCCAGTTGCTGCGCCGTGCGCACCAGCGCCAGCAGCGGCGCAATGATCAACCGCGCGGCCAGCCAGCCCAACACGCTGAACAGCAGCGCCATGCCGATGCCCCAGGCCAGCAGGCGCCGCTGCAGCTCGATCACGGGCGCATCGGCCTCGGCCAGGCCCTGGCGCACCAGCACCGTCCAGCCCAGGCCGGGCGAGCGCGAGTAGCCATTGCCCTTGCTGAAGCCCACCAGGTAGCTGCGGCCGTCTGGCCATTTCTCGATCCGGAATCCGCTGCCGCTGCCACTGCCGCCCGCTGCCGCAATGACGCTAGACACCTGCAGCCGCGTGCCCTCCAGCGCCGGCGGCCCCAGCAGCACGCTGCCGTCGGCGGCCACCACCAACAGGTCGACGTTGCGGCTGCGGTCCAGCGACGAGGAAATCGCTTCACGCAGGTCGCGGGCCCACTGCCAGGACAGGTGCGCTGCCAGCACGCCGGCTGGCCGGCCTTGCGCATCCGCCACCGTGAAGGCGATGTCGACGAAGCGCATCGGCTCCTTCACCGGGTTGTCCAGCAGTCGTTCCAGCAGCAAGGCCGCGTGGACGTCGCCCAGGTGCACGCCACCCAGCGCTAGCGCGAACCACGGCCGCTTGGACACGTCCACGCCCTTGAGCACTGCGCCGGTGGAGGCCTTCACCCGGCCCTGGTTGTCGGTCAGGCCGATCCAGGCGTAGTAGGAGTAGCTGGCCTGCAGCGCGTCGAGTTCCCGCTGCACCTGCTCCGGGTCCTGTTCGGCGGCCAGGCGCCGCGCGATCAGTTCGACTTCGCGGTAGCGCTCGAAAATCGAGCGCTCCATCCGGTTGGAGGTCTGGTGGGCCAGTTCGGCCAGGTTGGTGCCGACGCTGGAACGGACCTTGGCGCTGGCAGTGCGCTCGGTCATGACAGTCAGGATCAGCGTCAGGAGGATCGACAGCAGCGAGAAGGCAAGGGCCAGGTAGGCACCAAGGCTGAAGCGGGCGGGTTTCGGGAGGGTGGTCATGCGGTTGGAGCCGGAGTGCTGGAGCAGCCAGTGTCGGGGAGCGCAGCGCACCAGCGGGCCGCGGCCTGTCCGGCCAGGCGTCCGCTGGCCATGCTGGCCGTGAGCAGGTAGCCGCCGGTGGGCGCTTCCCAATCGAGCATCTCGCCGGCACAGAACACGCCGGGCACGGCGGACAGCATCAGGCCCGCGTCCAGCGCGTCGCGGCGCACGCCACCGGCGCTGCTGATGGCCTCGGCGATGGGGCGCGTTGCGACCAGCGTCAGCGGCAGGCTCTTGATCGCCGCGGCCAGCCGCGCCGGCTGGGCCAGCAGGTCCCTGGGCAACGACTCGTGCAGCAGTCCCATCTTGATTCCTTCGATCCCCAGCCGACTCTTGAGGTGGCTGGACAGGGAGCGGGCACCGCGCGGATGCGCCACTTCGGCGACGACCTGTTCGACGCTGCGCGCGGGCAGCAAGTCGAGGTAGATGGTGGCTTGGCCGCTGCGCGCGATCTCGTCGCGCAGCAGCGCCGACGCCGCATAGACCAGGCTGCCTTCGATGCCGGTGGCGGTGGCGACGAATTCGCCCTTGCGCTCGAAGCTGTTGCCCAGCGAATCGACGCAGCGGATCGCGACCGACTTGAACGGCTGGCCGGCGAAGCGGCTGGCGAAATGCCCGCTCCAGCCGCCCTGCACGTCGAATCCGCAGTTAGCCGGCGCCAGCGGTTCGATCCCGACGCCGCGTTCGGCCAGCAACGGCTGCCAGCGGCCGTCAGAGCCCAGCTGCGGCCAGCTCGCACCACCCAGTGCCAGCACGACCGCGCCGGCGCTGGTTTCCTGCACACCGTCCGGGGTCGAGAACTGCAACGCCCCCGACGGCGCCCAGCCGGTCCAGCGTTGCCGCATGTGGAAGCGCACGCCGGCTGCGCGCAGGCGCTGCAGCCAGGCCCGCAACAACGGCGCCGCCTTCATTTCCGCCGGGAAGACGCGGCCGGA
>JACMQP010000319.1 GCA_014376915.1 Ramlibacter sp. | reverse complement strand
GGCATGGGCTTCATGCGTGGCACGAAAAGCGAGCGCATGTATCGCGAGGTCAAGGTGATGATGATCGGCGGCGGCGCCGAGGAGATCATGAAGGACCTCGCGGCCCGCCAATTGGCGCTATGACCAGGGACCGGTCACCGTCGCCGTCGCCGTTCGCATTCGAGCCCGGGTTCGTGAATGAACTCCGGCGGTTGGTCGAAGCAAGAATCCTCTTCAACCCGCTTTCCGGGGCCGAAGATCACCGGCCGGCCGGCCGGACAATCAGCCGCCCTTGTGCGGACGCTTGCCGGGGTTCTTCTTGCTGCGCGTGGCCTTGCCGCGCTCGAGGCTGACCTTCTGGCCGCCACCGTTGCGGCGCAGGCTGACGCCGGCGATCGGCTTCACTGCGGGGGTGGCCTTGCGGTCGGCTTCGGTGGTGATCTTGTTGCCCATGGGGTGCTCCGGAAACGGGATGATGACAACCCTCTATTAGGCCACAGCGGCAGAAAAGCTCTCCAGGGCCAGTTCAGCGACCCGCGTTGGAGGCTGCAGGCGCCCCGCGAACCCACCAGCAGCTTCATCAGGTCGGCGTTGCCCGCGCCCCGATGGGCTCAGGGCTTGACGTAGTCCGAGACCACGGTCCATTTGCCGTTCTGGATCTGCGACAGGCGCGACAGGTCGTTGCCCAGGTGCTTGGTGGCGGAGAAGGTGGACTTGGGCGCGCCGAACATATCGGGCTCGAAGGTCATGCTGTCCATGGCCTTGACGAAGCTGTCGGTGGTGAGGTTCGGACCGGCCTTCTGCGCCGCCTTGATGAACGAGTCCATGATGCTGTAGCCGTACACCGAGAACACCGTCGGGTCCTCGTTGAACTTGGTCTTGTACTTGTTGGCCCAGAAGCGCATCGGCTGCGAGGCCTCGTCAAGGTACGGGTGCTGCACCGTCATCGTGCCGTAGATGCCGTCCATTCCCTTGCCGCCCAGCTTGTGGATCAGGTCGGTGTAGAGCGCGCTGGAGCCGATGAACACCGGATTGAAGCCCGTCTTGCGCGACTCGGCCACGGTGCCGATGGTCTCGCGGATGATGGTTCCGAGCACCACCATGTCGCAGCCGCCGGCCTTCATCCGCGCCACCTGCGACGAGAAGTCGGTGGCGCCGCGCTTGTAGCTGGTCCTTTCGGCGTAGTCCATCCCGATGGTCTTCAGGCCGGCCTCGCCGCCCTTGAGCACCTCCTGGCCGAAGTCGTCGTCCTGGTAGATCACGCAGACCTTCTTGGCGCTCTTTTCCTTCACCAGTTTGGGCAGCGCGATGCGAAGCTGGTCGTAGTAGGTGGCGGCGAAGGAGTACTTGAGCTTGTGCAGGGGCTCGTACATTTCGCGCGCTGCGGTGATCGGGAAGAAGTTGACGACGTTCTTCTCGAACTGCACCGGCATCGCTGCCAGGTTCTGCGCCGTGCCCAGGTGGCCGGCGATGATGAAGACCTTGTCCTGGTTGACCAGCTTCTGCGCGGCCAGCACCGCCTTCTTCGGATCGTAGCCGTCGTCCTCGGCGATCAGGCGGAGCTTGCGGCCATGGACGCTGCCCTGCTGCTCGTTGAGCTCCTCGATGCGCAGCTGCATGCCGGCCTTGGCCTGCTTGCCGTAGCCGGCCAGCGGGCCGGACATGTCCTGGATGGTGCCGATCAGGATCTCGGTCTTGCTGACGCCTTGCTGCTGCGCCGTCGCCAGCGTGCTCGCCAGCGCCAGCGCCGCCACGGCCATCGTGGATTTGAGTTTCATTGCTGTCTCCTTGTTAAAACCGAATTCAATACATCGCTTCGATCTGCGGCGCGTACTTCGTCTGCACCAGCTTGCGCTTGAGCTTCATGGTCGGCGTCAGCTCCTCGTCTTCTGCCGACAGCTGCGTGTCGAGCAGGAAGAACTTCTTGATCTGCTCGACCCGCGCGAACTTCCTGTTGACGCGGTCGATCTCGCCCTGGATCAGCGCCTGCACTTCGGCCGCGCGCGTCAGGCTGGCGTAGTTGCTGAAGGGCACATCGTTGTCCTGCGCGTATTTCTCCACGTTTTCCTGGTCGATCATCACGATCACCGTGAGGTAGGGCCGCTTGTCGCCGATCACCACCGCATCGGTGATGTAGGGGGAAAACTTCAGCTCGTTCTCCAGCTCGCTGGGCGTGATGTTCTTGCCGCCTGCCGTGATGATGATGTCCTTCATCCGGTCGGTGATCCGGAAGAACCCTTCCCCGTCCACCAGGCCGACGTCGCCGGTGTGGAGCCAGCCCTCGGCATCGATGGTCTCGGCGGTCTTCTCCGGCTGGTTCAGGTAGCCCATGAAGACGTTGCCGCCGCGCACCAGGATCTCCCCGGTCTGCGGATCGAGCTTGACCTCGTTGTAGGAAGCGGCAGGGCCGATCGAGCCGGGCTTGATGCGCGTGGCCGGCACCCCGGTGGCGGCGCCGCAGGACTCGGTCATGCCCCAGACCTCCAGCATCGGCACGCCCAGCGCCAGATACCACTTGACCAGCTCCGGCGAGATCGGCGCTGCGCCAGTCACGAGAAAGCGCGAGCGGTGGATGCCGATCATCTTGCGCACGTTGTTCAGGGCAATCCAGCGTGCCAGCGTGAACTTGAACCTGAGGAAGGCGTCGACCGGCTGGCCGGCCAGCACCTTGTCGGCGATCTGCGTACCGACGCCGATGCCCCAGCCGTAAGCGGCCTGCTGCAGCGGGCTGGC
>JACMQP010000318.1 GCA_014376915.1 Ramlibacter sp. | reverse complement strand
CGCATCCTGCCGATCTACGAAGGCACGACGGCGATCCAGGCCAACGACCTGGTCGGCCGCAAGACCGGGCGCGACGGTGGCCGCACCGCGATGGCCATTGCCGGGCAGATCGAGCAGACCGAAGCCGCGCTGGCCAAAAGCGACAGCCTGCCGGCGCGCGCGGTGCTCAAGCGCCTGACGGCGGCACGCAAGGCGTTCCAGGACGTCGTCGGGTTCATGGCCACCAACAGCAAGACGGCACCCAACGCCGCTTATGCCGGCTCGGTTCCGTACCTGATGCTGGCCGGCAACCTGGTGGCGGGCTGGCAACTGGCGCGCTCGCTGCTGGTGGCCGAGGAACTGGGCGCCAAGGGCGAAGAGCAGCAGTTCATGCAGGCCAAGATCGCCACCGCGCAGTTCTACGCCGAGCACATCCTGGCGAAGGCGCCGGGCGCGCGCGACAGCATCGTCGAAGGCGCGGCCAGCGTGACGGCCCTGGCCGTCGACGCCTTCTGATTCCACGAAAGGTTCCATGTCCAAGCTGCCCAAGGCCCTGCAGAACCTGGCGTTCCCGGTGATCGGTGCGCCCCTGTTCATCATCAGCAACCCCAAGCTCGTGATCGAGCAGTGCAAGGCCGGCATCATCGGCGCCATGCCGGCGCTGAACGCGCGGCCGGCGGCGCAGCTGGACGAATGGCTGCACGAAATCACCGAAACACTGGCGGCCTGGGACCGGGATCATCCCCACCAGCAGTCGGCGCCGTTCGCGATCAACCAGATCGTGCACAAGAGCAACGACCGGCTCGAGCACGACATGGAAGTGGTGGTGAAGCACAAAGTGCCGGTCATCATCACCTCACTGGGCGCACGCACCGACGTGAACGACGCGATCCACAGCTACGGCGGCGTGGTGCTGCACGACATCATCAACAACGCGTTTGCCCACAAGGCGATCGAGAAGGGCGCCGACGGCCTGATCGCGGTGGCGGCGGGCGCAGGCGGCCACGCCGGCGTGAAGAGTCCTTTCGCGCTGGTCCAGGAGATCCGCCAATGGTTCGACGGTCCGCTGGCGCTGTCGGGCGCCATCGCCACCGGCGGCGCTGTGCTGGCGGCGCAGGCCATGGGCGCGGACTTCGCGTACATCGGCTCGGCCTTCATCGCCACCCACGAGGCGCGCGCCAGCGACGCCTACAAGCAGGCGATCGTCGACGGCGACTCGGACCAGATCGTGTATTCCAACCTTTTCACCGGCGTGCACGGCAACTACCTGAAGGCGTCGATCCGCGCCGCCGGCCTCGATCCGGATCACCTGCCCGAGAGCGACCCGACGAAGATGAGTTTCGGTGGCGACGCGGCCAAGGCATGGAAGGACATCTGGGGCTGCGGCCAGGGCATCGGCGCCGTGACCGAGGTCGCCAGCATCGCCGCGCTGGTGGCGCGCCTCAAGCGCGAGTACCGCGAGGCCCAGGAGCGGCTGCTGCCACGCACGGCGCACTGATGTCCCCGGGCTCGACCCGGGAGGACCGCGTCAGCTCTCGTCCGCCAAGCCGTAGCTCAACGTGCTGGCGCGGCCCCAGAACACGCGGTACATGAAGATCGTGTAGACGATGATGGCTGGCAGCGTGATGGCGACGCCGACGAAGATGAAGACCAGCGACTCGTGCGCTGCAGCGGCCTGCCACACCGTGAGCCGGTCGATCACGATGTACGGGTAGATGCTGTATGCCAGCCCCAGAAAGGCCAGCACGAAGATGAGCACTGTGCTCGCGAAGACGACCCAGCCGTAGCCGGCAGCAACAACCTTCGGCTTGCGCACCACGTGGTACGCGGCGAAGAAAGCGGCGGCGCAGGCCACCGGGATCGGCAGCAGGCCGATGATCTGCGGCATCGCGAACCACTTGTCGAACACGGCGCGGTTGACGAGCGGCGTCGCCAGCGAGATGCCGACCAGCGCCACCCCCATCGGCCAGAGCGCGGCGCGGGCCCAGCCGACCGCCTTCAGTTGCAGGTCGTCCCAGGTCTTCATGATCAGCCAGCCGGCGCCGAGCATGCAGTAGGCGGTGGGCAGCGTCAGCGCGATGCCCAGTGAGAACAACAGTGACCACGTGCTGTAGTTGAAGCCGGTGAGGTAGCTGCCCAGCATCCAGCCCTGCGCCATCGCCGCCATCAACGAGCCGATCGAGAACAGGCGGTTCCACAGCCGCTTGCGGGCAGCTCGCGCCTTGACGCGGAAGTCGAACGAAACGCCGCGCAGGATCAGCCCGATCAGCATCACCGCCACCGGCAAGTACAGCGCCGACAGCACGATGCCGTGCGCCAGCGGGAACGCCACCAGCAGCACGCCGATGCCCAGCACCAGCCAGGTCTCGTTGGCATCCCAGAACGGGCCGATGCTCGAGACCATGATGTCCTTTTCCTCGTCGGTCGCCAGCGGCAGCAGGATGCCGACGCCCAGGTCATAGCCGTCGAGCACCACGTAGGCCAGCAGCGCCAGTCCCATCACCCCCATGAAGATCAGCGGCAGGAATTCGTTCCAGGTCATGGTGGTCTCCGGTGCCTGTCAGGCCGGCCCGCCGATGAGGGTGGCGGCCTTCGGGCTATAGGGGGTTTGGGGCGTCGGCTTGGCCGGGTGCTGCGCCATGTACAGCAGCACCGCGATATAGGCGAACAGCAGTCCGGCGTAGACGACGAGATACGCGACCAGGGTCGACAGCACCATCGCGGGTGGATGGTCCGCCACCAGGTCGGCGGTGCGCAGCACGCCGTAGACAAGGAAAGGCTGGCGGCCGATTTCGGTGACGTACCAGCCGGCCAGCGTGGCCACCCAGCCAGAGAAGGTCATTGCCGTGAGCAGCCGCAACTGCCAGCGCGAGAAGGGCATCGGCGTTGCTCCCTGCGATGCCTGCCGGCGCCGCCCCCGCCAGAGCGTCCACGCGCTGGACCAGGCCACAGCCAGCATCAGCATGCCCATGCCGACCATGACGCGGAAGCCCCAGAACAACGGCGCCACGGGCGGGTGGGCGTTGGGAAAGGCGTCCAGTCCCTTGATCTGCGCATTGAGGTCATGCGCCAGGACCAGGCTGGCCAGCTTGGGCACCTGGATCGCGAAGTCGGTCCGCTGTTCCTTCTCGTTGGGCCATCCGAACAGCGTGAGCGGGGCGCTCTTTTCGGTGTGCCAGATTGCTTCGATGGCGGCGATCTTGGCCGGCTGGTGCTCCAGCGTGTTCAGGCCGTGCAGGTCGCCGGCGACGATCTGCAGCGGGATGGCGATTGCTGCCGCGATGACAGCGGTGCGGAGCGCGCGATGCGTGCCCCGGTTGGCGGTGTTGCGCAGCAACTGCCACGCCGACAGGCCCGCGATCAGAAACGATACCGTGAGCATCGACGACAGCAGTGTGTGTGTCAGCCGGTACGGAAAGGACGGATTGAAGATCACCTGCAGCCAGCTGGTCGCGTGCATCCGGCCGTCGATGATTTCGTAGCCGGTGGGTGTCTGCATCCAGGAGTTCAGGCTCAGGATCCAGAAAGCCGACATGGTGGTGCCCGCAGCCACCATCAGCGTCGCCACCAGATGGACCCGATCCGACACCCGGCCGCGGCCGAACAGCATGACGCCCAGGAAGGTGGCCTCGAGAAAGAACGCCGTCAGCACCTCGTAGCCGAGCAACGGCCCGGCGATGTTGCCGGCCTTCTCCATGTAGCCCGGCCAGTTGGTGCCGAACTGGAAGCTCATGGTGATGCCGGAGACGACTCCTAGCGCGAAGCTGAGAGCGAACACCTTGGTCCAGAGGAAGTAGGCTTCCTCCCATTCCTGCGCCTGCGGTGTCCCCCGGACCGCGGCGTGGCGCAGGCGAAAGTACACCAGGAACCAGCACAAGGCGATGTTGATGGTCGGGAACAGGATGTGGAAGCTCATGTTGGCGGCGAACTGCAATCGCGACAGGAGGAGGGCGTCCATCTTTATTTTTCCTTTTGCCGGGTGGGGGTGCGCCCGGTGACACGGTCCTTGAATTCCAGCACTTTGGTGACGGTCGCGCCCATTCCCATGAGTTGCATGGCGGTCTCGGGCGAGAGCTTCTGCACGTCGTCGAACCACGTCATCAGCCGGTCGATCAGTTCATGCATCTGGCGCATGCGCTCCTGCGCGTGGCGCTCGGCGTTGCTGGTGGGCGATTCGAGCAGCGCCATCCGCAGCATCGACTGGGTGGGCTCGATCTCGCGCCGGCGCCGCTCCTCGGCCAGCATGCGGAAGATCTCCCAGACGTCGGCTGGCGCGTCGAAATACTCGCGCCGGTCGCCCGGCTGGTGCTTGAGCCGCACCAGCCGCCACGATTGCAGCTCCTTCAGGCCCATGCTCACGTTCGAGCGTGAGAACTCCAGGGTTTCCGCGATGTCGTCGGCATTGAGTGCGCGCTGCGAGATGAAGATCAGCGCGTAGATCTGTCCGACGGTGCGGTTGATGCCCCAGCGGCTGCCCATCTCGCCGAAGTGCGACACGAACTGGCGGCTCAGGGGTGGCAGGTGGTTTTCCATCGGCATTCGCGAATTCTAGCCAGCTTCGCAATTTTCAGTAATGACTGAAAATTCGGAAGGATACTGGATAGATGAACAGCTAAAATGCGGACCATGCCTGATGTCCGTATCCCTGTCGAAGCGATCAAGGGCCGCGGCGCGGCCACCCGGCTGGCGCACCGGTTCGTGAAAGACGAGCGTGTCGATTACGACGATGGCTGGGGCACCCTGGAGCAGGCCGAAAGCGGCGCCACGCGCACCGAGGTAATCTGGGAAGACGCGCGCAGCGTCATCAGCTCCAACGATTCGCCCGACATCCACTTCGATCGCTCGATCAATCCGTACCGCGGGTGCGAGCACGGCTGCATCTACTGCTACGCGCGCCCGACCCACAGCTACCTGAATCTGTCGCCGGGGCTGGACTTCGAAACCAAGATCATCGCCAAGCGCAACATCGCCGCCGTGCTGCGCTCGGAGCTGTCGAAGAAAAGTTATCAGCCGCGCGGGCTGGCCCTCGGCACCGCGACCGACTGCTACCAGCCGGTCGAACGCGAGTTGCGGCTGACACGATCGGTGATCGAGCTGCTGCAGGAAAGCCGGCACGCCTTCTCGATGGTCACCAAGTCCGGCGGGATCGAGCGCGACCTCGACCTGCTGGCGCCGATGGCGGCGCAGAAGCTGGTGGCGGTGTACGTGACGATCACGACGCTCGATGCCGAACTCACGCGCAAGCTCGAGCCGCGCGCCGCCGCGCCGCACCGGCGCCTGCGCACCATCCGCACGCTGGCGGAGCACGGCATTCCGGTGGGGGTGAGCCTGGCGCCGCAGATCCCGTTCCTGACCGAGGACATGGAGCAGGTGATGGAAGCCGCCTGGGAGGCCGGCGCGCGCAGCGCCTTCTACCATGTGCTCCGCCTGCCCTGGGAGGTGAGTCCGCTGTTCCGGCAATGGCTGGAGCTGCATTACCCGCAGCGGTCCGAGCGGGTGATGGCGCGCATCCACGACATGCGCGGCGGCAAGGACTACGACAGCGACTTCGCAACGCGCATGAAGGGAGCGGGGCCCTGGGCCGAGCTGATCGGCCAGCGCTTTCGCAAGACGGCCCAGCGCCTGGGATTCAACCGCACCCGGGTCGAGCTCGACCTGCAGGCCTTCCGGCCGCTGGGAGCGGTCGGCCAAGGCAACCTGTTCTGAGACGCCCGCGCCTCAAGAAAGGGCACTGGACGGCGTCCATCTTCAGCTCCTTGCGGGCGAGCGGTCAGGCGCGGCCGTAGAGGAACCAGCCCGTGAGCACCAGCGCCAGCAGTCCGAGCAGCATGCCCGAGACGTTGGCGTTCAGCTGCGCCGGCCCGGAAAGCCGCCGCACCCGCAACTGCGAGAGCCAGAGGATGGGCACCACGCCCAGGCCCACCAGCAGCACCGGAAACTGCCAGCGCAGCAGGCTGGGCCAGCTGGGCAGCACCAGGCTGCGCAGTCCCTGATCGAGCAGATTGGCGTCGAGCGGGCGGGCCTGCACCCAGATGCTGGCGGCGGTCAGCGCCGCCAGCAGCAGCAGCAGGAAGGCGGCGCGCTTGAGCGTGCGGCGCCAGCCCAGGAGGCTCAGCACCGCCACGCAGGCCGACGCGATGAAGGCGCCCAGCAGCAGCGAGCGGCCCAGGCCGGGGCCGCCCATGGCCCGCAAGTCGCGCCATAGCGCGACGTTGCACACGAAGCCGATCCATAGACTGACCGCCAACACCACCCAGCCCGGATGGGTGGCCAGCCGGGTCTCGCCGGGCCCGAGGATGGAGGAATATCCGGTGGAACGAAAGAGCTTCAGGGACATTGACCGGCATTGTCTCCGGTTCCGGCTCGCCCTTCCTCAGGAATTCACCCGAACTGCCGCGCCGGCGTTGCTCACGCGTTGAAAAAGCCGCGCAATTTGTCGGTCCAGCTGCCTTCGCTCGGAGAGTGCTTGGCGCCCCCCTTCTTCAGCGAATCGGCCAGGTCCTTGAACAGCTTGCGCTGGTGCTCGGTCAGCTTGACCGGCGTTTCCACTGTGACATGGCAGTACAGGTCGCCGGGGTACGAAGAACGTACTCCCTTGACCCCTTTGCCGCGCAGGCGGAACTGCTTGCCGCTCTGCGTGCCTTCGGGGATGTCGATTGCCGCCTTGCCTGCCAGCGTCGGCACGTCGATCTCGCCGCCGAGCGCCGCCGCCGAAAAGCTGATCGGCACCGCGCAGTGCAGGTCGTCGCCGTCGCGCTCGAAGATGTCGTGCTTCTTCAGCCGGATCTCGATGTACAGGTCGCCCGGCGGGCCGCCATTGGTGCCCGGCTCGCCGTTGCCGGCGCTGCGGATTCGCATACCGTCGTCGATGCCGGCCGGGATCTTCACTTCCAGCGTCTTTTGCTTCTTGACCTTGCCCTGGCCGTGGCAGGTGGTGCAGGGCTCGGGAATGATCTTGCCGGTGCCGCGGCAATGCGGGCAGGTCTGCTGCACGCTGAAGAATCCCTGGCGCATCTGCACCACGCCCTGTCCCTGGCATGTGGCGCACGTCTTGGCCTGGGTGCCGGGCTTGGCGCCGGAGCCGCTGCAGGTTTCGCATTCGTCCCAGGTGGGAATCCGGATCTGCGCTTCCTTGCCGCCGGCGGCTTCTTCCAGCGTGATCTCCATCGCGTACGACAGGTCGCCGCCGCGGAACACCTGGCGTCCCCGTGCGGCGCCGGCAGCGCCAGCAGCACCGGCGCGGCCCTGGCCAAAGATGTCGCCGAAGATGTCGCCGAAGGCTTCGGCAAAGCCGCCGAAGCCCTCCGCGCCCGCTCCACCACGCATGTTCGGGTCGACGCCGGCGTGGCCGTACTGGTCGTAAGCGGCGCGCTTGCCGGCGTCCGAGAGCATCTCGTACGCTTCCTTGGCTTCCTTGAACTTCGCTTCAGCGGCTTTGTGGTCGCCGTCCCCCTGGTTGCGGTCAGGGTGGTGCTTCATCGCCAGCTTGCGATAGGCCTTCTTGATTTCCTCTTCCGAAGCGTTCTTGGGCACTCCGAGGGTGTCGTAATAGTCTCTTTTGGTGGCCATAGTTTTCAGGTCGTTCGACGCAGAACGCCGCGTTGACGAGCCCGCAGGGTCTCGGTCGAACGCGGCGATCTGACGCGGCGCTGCGCGTCAGCGATCAGCCTTTTTTGACTTCCTTGACCTCGGCGTCCACGACGTTGTCGTCGGCCGGCTTGGCAGCGCCCGCATCCGCGCCGCCACCACCGGCCGCCTGTGCGGCCTGCTGCGCCTGCATGTCTGCGTACATCTTCTCGCCCAGCTTCTGGCTGACGGTCATCAGGGCGTTGGTCTTTTCCTCGATGGCGGACTTGTCCTCGCCCTTGAGCAAATCTTCCACGTCCTTGATCGCGGCTTCGATCTTTTCCTTTTCAGCGGCATCGAGCTTCCCGCCATATTCGGTCATGCTCTTGCGCACGCTGTGCACCAGCGCCTCGCCCTGGTTGCGGGCCTGCACGATCTCGAGCTTCTTCTTGTCGTCGGCCGCGTTGAGCTCGGCGTCTTTCACCATCTTCTGGATCTCTTCCTCGGACAGTCCCGAGTTGGCCTTGATGGTGATCTTGTTTTCCTTGCCCGTGCCCTTGTCCTTGGCGCCGACGTGCAGGATGCCGTTGGCATCGATGTCAAAGCTCACTTCGATCTGCGGCAGGCCGCGCGGCGACGGCGGGATGCCTTCGAGGTTGAACTCGCCCAGGCTCTTGTTGCCCGAGGCCATCTCGCGCTCGCCCTGGTAGACCTTGATGGTCACGGCCGGCTGGTTGTCATCGGCGGTGGAGAAGGTCTGCGCGAACTTGGTCGGGATGGTCGTGTTCTTGGTGATCATCTTGGTCATCACGCCACCCAGCGTCTCGATGCCGAGCGACAGCGGCGTGACGTCCAGCAGCAGCACGTCCTTGCGGTCGCCGCCCAGCACCTGGCCCTGGATGGCCGCGCCGACAGCGACGGCTTCATCGGGGTTGACGTCCTTGCGCGGCTCCTTGCCGAAGAACTCCTTGACCTTCTCCTGCACCTTGGGCATGCGGGTCATGCCGCCGACCAGGATCACGTCGTGGATGTCGGCCACCGAGACACCGGCGTCCTTGATCGCCATGCGGCACGGAGCGATGGTGCGCTCGATCAACTCGTCGACCAGGCTTTCGAGCTTGGCGCGCGTCAGCTTGATGCTCAGGTGCTTGGGGCCCGAGGCGTCGGCTGTCACGTACGGCAGGTTGATATCGGTCTGCGCGCTGGCGGACAGCTCGATCTTGGCCTTCTCGGCTGCTTCCTTCAGGCGCTGCAGGGCGAGCACGTCCTTCGACAGGTCGACGCCTTGATCTTTCTTGAACTCGCCGATGACGTAATCGATGATGCGCTGGTCGAAGTCTTCGCCGCCCAGGAAAGTGTCGCCGTTGGTGGACAGCACCTCGAACTGCTTCTCGCCCTCGACGTCGGCGATCTCGATGATCGAGATGTCGAAGGTGCCGCCGCCCAGGTCATAGACGGCAATCTTGCGGTCGCCTTTTTCCTGCTTGTCCAGGCCGAAGGCCAGGGCCGCGGCAGTGGGCTCGTTGATGATCCGCTTGACTTCGAGGCCGGCGATCCGGCCGGCGTCCTTGGTGGCCTGGCGCTGCGCGTCGTTGAAGTACGCCGGCACCGTGATCACGGCTTCGGTGACCGGCTCGCCGAGGTAATCTTCGGCGGTCTTCTTCATCTTGCGCAGGATGTCGGCCGAGATCTGCTGGGCCGACAGCTTTTTGCCGCGCACTTCGATCCATGCGTCGCCGTTGTCGGCAGGCACGATTTTGTAGGGCATCAGGTCGATGTCCTTCTGCACTTCCTTTTCGGCGAACTTGCGGCCGATCAGGCGCTTGACCGCGTACAGGGTGTTCTTGGCGTTGGTGACGGCCTGGCGCTTGGCCGAGGCGCCGACCAAAATCTCGCCGTCTTCCTGGTAGGCCACGATCGACGGCGTGGTGCGCGCGCCCTCGCTGTTCTCGATGACCTTGGGCGTGTTGCCCTCCATGATCGACACGCACGAGTTGGTGGTCCCGAGGTCGATACCGATGATTCTTCCCATGTTCTTTCTCCTTGACTTGCGGCAGTTGCCGATTCGAATCCGTATGAACGCTACTTGTGGATCAGTCCACCTGTTTCAAGACTTACCGGGGGGAAGTCACCGTGACCAGGGCCGGCCGCAGGATGCGGTCGGCGATCGAGTAGCCCTTTTGCAGGACCGTGACGACGGTGTTGGCTTCCTGCTCGGCGGGCACCACCGAGATGGCCTGGTGCCGGTGCGGATCGAACTTGGTGCCGGCTTCCGGATTGATCTCGAGGATCTTGTTGCGTTCGAGCGCGCTGCGCAGCTGGCGCAGCGTGGCTTCGGCGCCTTCGCGGATGACCTGGGGCGACGCCTCCCTGACGGATAGGCTGGCTTCCAGGCTGTCGGCTACCGGTAGCAGGCTTTCGGCGAAGCTTTCGACGGCGAACTTGCGGGCCTTGGAGATTTCCTCGTCGGCACGCCGGCGCGTGTTCTGCATCTCGGCCTGGGCACGCAGGTACTGCTCGCCGAGTTCGGCGGACTTGGCCTTCAGCTCGGCCAGTTGGGCCTGCAACTCGCCGAGGTCGGTGCCGGTCTGGAACGCTTCGCGCTCTTCGGATCCCAAGGGCAGGTCACCCTGGGCTGGGTCGGGGGATTGAGTGTCGGACATCGCTTTTCAGCTTTCAACAAGGG
>JACMQP010000317.1 GCA_014376915.1 Ramlibacter sp. | reverse complement strand
CTTGTTGTTACGGTTGGGGATGCCGTCATGGTCACGGTCACCCCAGCCTCGCCTTTCCCAGCCGCCACCCACCCGTCGCCATTCGCCGTCGCGCGTCTCCACCCAGCGGGCTTGGCGCCACTCCTGGCCCTGGCGCTCGCGCATCCACTGGCCCTGCACCCAGACGTAATGGTTGCCGCGGTAGTCGTAATAGCCCGGGGCCCAGACATGCCCGCGGCGGGGTGCAGGAATCACTTCCTGGAGCGGCGCCGGCGGCGCCACCCGGATGATGGTGTAGGTTTGCGCGTTGACGGCGACGGGCACCAGGGCGCCGATCGATGCCGCTGCGAGCACGGCGCTGGCGAGAGTCTTTTTGAACATGGTGAGTACTCCTTGAGATGTCCTGAAAAGGACAGGAGCTCACAGTCACTCAGCCGGGCGGCGCATTGGGTGGGATGGACGACCGATCTGCCGTGGGAGCCGTCCTGCGCACCTCAACCGTGGCTGGCGCGGCCTGCTTGCAGCATCAGTCAGCCGGCAACCATTCGCTTGAGCTCGCCGCTGTCGATCAGCGCTTTGACGTCGCTGTAGCCGCCGACCAGCGCGCCCTTGACGAACACCATCGGGAAGGTTGGCCAGCCGGTCCAGAGCTTGAGCGCGTTACGCGGCCGCCAGTCGCTGAAGTAGCTGCCGTACTCCAGGTACTTGAAGGGCTGGCCGGCCTGCTCCAGCGCGGCGCAGGCCTTTTTCGGGAACGGGTTCCACCGCATGCCGACCACGACAACATCGTTGCTGCCGGCGGCGGCAATCACTTCCTGAACGATCGCCTGCTCGTGGCTCGCGACCTTGCTGCGGATGGCGGGATGGATGTGGTCTTCGTCGAGGATGGGACGCGGCATGAAAGCTCCGGTTGCAATAGCGCCGGACAGTAGCACAGCGGATCAGGCGCCCATGAAACCGAGGTTGCGCGTCGTGAAGTTGCCCAGGTTCGGCAACACGCTGGCCTGGTCGCTGGCCGACACGCCGAACCAGCCCGCCAGCGTCGCCGCGTACTGTTCGACCGCGAGGGAGGGCAACAGGCGGCCCTGCCCCACGTCGTCGGGACCATTGCTGGCCAGCACCGGCGCGGTGCCGACGTACGACTTGCCGAGCACGCTGCCGCCCAGCACGAACTGCATGTTGCCCCAGCCGTGGTCGGAGCCGTCGGTATTGCTCACCAGCGTGCGGCCGAAGTCCGAGCCAGTGAAGGTGGTGACCTGGTCCGCCACGCCCAGTTCCAGCGTCGCCTGGTAAAACGCAGCCAGCGCATTACCCACGCTGGTCATGAGCGCCGGGTGCACGGTGGCCAGGCTGTCATGGGTGTCGAAGCCGCCGAGCGAGACGAAGAACACTTGCCGTTTCGCCCCGGTCGCGCCGCGCGCCGCGATCATCCGCGTCACCATCTTCAGCTGGTCGCTGAGGCTGTTGCCGGCGGGAAAGGCAGTCGTCACGTTGACACCGGAGAGTGCCGCGGTCAGCTGGTCGTTGGCCGTGATCGAACGGCTGGCGACCCGCGCGTGCTCGCTCTCGAACAGATGGGTGCGCGGCTGCGTCATCAGTGCCTGCAGCGCCTGCGAGCAGGCGGCAGAGCCGAACAGCGGGCTCTTGATGCCGGCGACCGGAACCGGGCCATTGGACGTCACCTGGTACTGCACTGCGCTTTTGCCCGCCATGTACACCGCATTGCCGCTCACGCTGACGCAGGTGAAGGTGGCGTTGCCGTTGCCGGACGCATAGAGGTCGCCCAGCCGGCCGCCCCAGCCGGAGGTCGCGCCTTCCGGCGACGACGCCTGCCAGTACGACTGCTGGTCGTTGTGCGAGAACAGCTTCGGCGGCAGCGTCGCCGATCCGTTGCTGTACTGCGCCTTGGTGGTCGGCCGCGCCAGCGTTCCCACGTTCAGCACCACCGACAACTTGCCGGCGTCGAACAGCGGCAGCAGGGACGCGAGCCCGGGCGCCAGCGCGTACTGGCGGCCGTCGGCCAGCGCCGTCGCGGGCGCAAGGACGGTGCCAGCCAGAGCGTTGCGGTCGATCGCGATGTTGCTGCGCAGGCCCTGGTACGCGGCATAGCTGGCGCTGTCGTATGGCACCAGCGTGTTGGACTGGTCGTTGCCGCCGTACAGGAACACGCAGACCAGCGCCTTGTAGTCGGTGGCTGTGGCCGCGGCGGCTTCGCCCATCGCTGCGAGGCTCAGCGCCCACGGCGTCGCGCCTGCAACCAGTGAGAGTGCGGCGCTGCGGCGCAGGAAGGCGCGGCGGCCGGCGTTGTCGGGATGGAGGGTCGGAAAGTGATTCATGGCCGCTTCCTTATTTCTGAACGATGTATTCGGGGGATGCCAGCACCAGGGTCAACGCTGCGTAGATCCGATTCAGCTTGCCGCTGTCGCTGACGGCCGCGATCGAGTCGAGTGCCGACGCCAGCATGGCCAGCGTCGCTGCGGAGAGCTGGTTGGCCGCCAGCACCAGGTTCACTTCGGCCAGCAGCGCGCGCGAATCCGCCGCCAGCGGCAGCAGCGTCGGATAGCCGGTCCTGAGGTCGCCGACCCCGACGCCGCTCACCGTTGATTGCATGAAGTTGACGTAGCCGGCAACCGACGACTCGGTGGTGATCTGGAACTCGGGAGCCGCCAGACCGCCGGCCGCGATCGCGCTGTTGGGCGGCACGTAGCCTGGCCGGAAAAAATTGAACACCGAGGGCGAGCGCATCGGGCTCTGCCCCAGCCTGGTGGCGGGGTCCGTCAGGTCGTTGACCGCCCAGGCATCGCTGGCGGAAGTCGCGCCGAACGCCCTGGCCCAGTTCAGGAAGCGGGTCACCGGCTCGCGCAGCTTGCCGAACGACGGCGAGCTCGCGGCCGTCAGGTCGCGCGCCTCCGTGTCCAGCAGGGTGGCGCGGACCACCGCCTTCATGTCACCCCGCACGCCAGCGCCGTTGTCGGCGAACACGGCCGCGACCCGCGCCACATAAGCCGGCGAAGGATTGCTGGTGACTAGCCGCTGGATCAACTGCCGGCTGATGAAGGGCGGCAGGTTGGGATGGGAGAACAGCGTGTCGAGCGCGGTGTTGAGGCAGGCGGACGCCGAAACGCCTGCGGCGATGGTGCTGCCAAGGAAGCTCTTGCTGCCGGTCTCGTAGCGGCTCGCCACCTGCACCATCGGGCGCCGATGAACGTCGGGCGGCAAGGGGCTGGCAAGCCCCGCAGTGTCCAGGTCCCAGCCGGTGAAGACACGCGCCAGCCCGCTGACGTCGGCCTGGCCATAGGTTTCCGCGGCCTGCGGCGTGCCGTCCGCATTGAGCTTGTACAGGCCCAGCGTCATCAGCTGCATCAACTCGCGGGGGTAGTTCTCGTCGGGCTGGCTGCCCGTGGCGGGGTTCGCCTTGGCGTTGCCACGGAAGGTGAGGTAGTACCCCATCGCCGTGCTGAGCGAGATCTGCCCGAGCAGCGTCCGGTAGTTGCCGAAGGCGTTGTTCTCCAGCAGGTCCAGGTAGTTGCCGACCGCGAACTGGCGCCAGGACGTGCTGACGCCCAATACCGAGACGACGCAGATTTCGGACAGCGCGAGCGTGACGCGCTGGCGCAGCGGATCGGGGCTGGCAATCAACTTGCGCCAGATCGTGTTGTCCAGCCCGGAAGCGTTGTTGCGGTACTTCTCGTCGGTGTAGCCATGGGCGGCCAGCCAGTCGTAGTGGGACAGGCTTTGCGGAATCGCGAACTGCGCCTCGATCCATCCGGCGAAGCCGCTCGCCTGTACGGCGGCGATGTCGATCCTGTTGGCGCCCGGCGTGGCCTGCGCCAGGAAGCGCGCCGCTTCGTTCGCCGCGACCGGTGGCGGGGCGGCAGCGGGCCCTGGCGCAGGGGCGGGCGCGGGAGCGGGCCCGGGCACCGGCACAGCGACGACCGAATCGCCGCTCGCACCGCCGCCACACGCGGTCAACAATGCGCCGGATGCGGCGGCGGCCACCAGCGGGCCTGGCGGTGCGCTGGCGACCGCAATGAGATCGTCCGACTCGGCGATGTCCGGGGCTGAAACCATGGGGCGCTCCAAGAAGTCCTGGTGCCGGCGGGATGCCGGTCCATCAAGGAATGGGTATTTTTCCCATACTCACACAACGGCCTCCATCGCGCAAGCGCCGACCGTGCCGAATGTAAAGTTTCATGTCTGGCCGCTGCCTCAGGACGAAGAGTCTGGCCCTTTGGTCCCGGTGTCGGCATAGAAGAACGCACCGAAGCGCACCCGGTGCGTCGCCTGCGGCCGCGCCCGGTCCGCGTCGACCCGGCGGTTCGCTTCGGCAACCATCCGCTCGAATGCCACGGCCCAGATCTCGCGCGCCAGCTCGCCCAGGTGTTCGGCGGATTCCGGCGTCAGGCTGGCGGCAAAGACGCTTTGCTCGAGGAAGCGGCGGCCGGCATCTTCGGCGTCGAGGTTGTGAGCGCCTGCCGCGATGTGGTCGGCCACATTGCGGACCAGCAGGTCGACCATTTCGGCATAGCCATGGCGGGGAACGAAAGCGGCGCCGTTCATGCAGACCATGTCGCCCTGCAACGTGACCGCCCCCAGCCGGACCAGTTCCTCCAGTGCGGTGCGCGGGTGGACGTCCCGGGAAAGCGAGGTTGCAAGTGCCTCGAAGGAATCGGCCGGCCCGTGGCGCGGCAGGTCGCGCGGCTTGTTGCGTTTGTCCCGGTAGCGGGCGTCGGTGAGCCAGCGGGTCACGATCTGGGTCGACAGGGGCACCGTGGGCGCGGAAGCGGCGGGCCTGGCGAAACCCAACGCCCGGACGTCCTTGCGGTGCAACCCGGACAGGACGCTGATGGCCGAATCGGTCTGCCGCTGGCCGGTCCGTTGCAGTTCGGCCTG
>JACMQP010000316.1 GCA_014376915.1 Ramlibacter sp. | reverse complement strand
GCACCACCACCGTCGGATCGGGCGCACCGGGCTGGGCCGAGGCGCGCAGCGTTTCCAGCAGCAGGTCGGGATAGTGGGCGACCGGCGCCACCCGGTGCGAGCTGAACAGGTCCGGGAACAGCCGCATCATCATCTTGCGGTCTTCCAGCATGTACGACACGCCGCTGGGCACCCGCAGGTTGTCTTCCAGCACGTAGTACTCGCCCTCGCCCTTCGGGTTAGCCGCACGGACGATGTCGACGCCGGCGATGTGCGAATAGACCCGATGCGGCACGTACACGCCCATCATCTCCTTGCGGAACTGGGCGTTGCCCAGCACCTGCTCGGCCGGGATGATGCCGGCCTTGAGGATTTCCTGGTCGTGGTAGACGTCGTGCAGAAAGCGATTCAACACGTTCACGCGTTGCACCAGGCCTTTTTCGAGCGTGGCCCATTCGCTGGCCGGGATGATGCGGGGAATCAGGTCGAAGGGAATCAGCCGCTCGGTGCCGGCGCCGTCCTCGTCCTTGGCGCCGTAGACCGCGAAGGTGATGCCGACGCGGCGGAAGATCATCTCCGCCTCTTCCCGGCGCTTGCGCATCGTGTCCTCGGGCTGGCGCGCCAGCCATTGGGCGTAGGACTGGTAATGGTCCCGCACTCCCTGCACCTGGGACTGGCTCTGGCCGTTTTGCGACTGGCTTTGCCATTGGCCGCTGCCTGAAGCCGGCAGCTGCTTCCACATCTCGTCAAATTTCAGCATCGGCTTTCTCCTGCCGAGAGGATAGCAAGTTCCGGGCCTTTGAAAGGTCGGCCGCGGGTCATTCGAGGCGATGATTCCAGTAGCGAAACGCAATGGCGCGCTGGCATTCGATCGTCCCCGGCCGCGCCGAGCGCCACCACGCCGCGCCGCACTGCGGCGACTGCAGCACCTGAACGCCCTGCTGCCGGTAGCGCTCCAGCACCGGCGGCGCCGGATGGCCGAAACGGTTGCGGTAACCGGCCTGCACGATCGCGATCCGCGGCTGCACCGCCGCCAGGAAGGCGGCGCTGGAAGATGTCTTGCTGCCGTGATGCGGAACCAGCAGGACGTCGGCCCGCACGGAAAGTCCGACCAGGCGCATCTCCTGCGCCAGCTCGATGTCGCCGGCCAGCAGGGCGGACTGCCGTCCGGTGGCGATCCGCAGCACGCAGCTCATGGCGTTCGACTTCGCGCCGGCCGCGTAGTCGCCCGCCTGCGGATGCAGCACTTCGAAGTCCACCCCGTCCCAGCGCCAGTGCTGGCCGGCCTCGCAGCGCACCGCCTTGCGCAACGCCTGCAACGCGTGGTCGTCCTCGATCGAGCTCACCAGCAGCGCCTGCGGCTGCATCGTCAGCACCGCCGCCGCGCCGCCGGGGTGGTCGGCATCGCGGTGACTAAGCATCAACGTGTCCACCCGCTCGCCCAGCGCCCGCAGCAGTGGCACCAGCACCCGATGCCCGGCGTCGCTGTCGCGGCTGTAGCGCGGACCGCTGTCGTAGACCAGCGTGCGTGTCGACGTGCGGACGATCACCGCGTTGCCCTGTCCGATGTCGGCCGCCAGCAGCTCGAACTCGCCGGCCGGCGGTCGCGCCGGCTGCCAGAGCAGCACGGGCAGCAGCAGCGGGAGGCCCAGGGCGCGGACCGCCAGCGGCAGCCGCAGCACCGTGAGCACGCCCCCGAGCAAACCGGCGCCGGCGGCCCACAGTGGCGGCGCGGCGGTGGCGAGCACGGCCCAGGGCCAGCTGGCCAGCCACTCGAGCCACCAGCCCAGCGCCCGCAGCGCCCAGCCGGCGACGTCCCACAGCGGCGCGAACAGCACCCCGGCCAGCGCCAGCGGCGTCACGAGCAGCGTGATCCACGGGATGGCGACGGCGTTGGCAAGCAGCCCGACCACCGACACCTGCCCGAACAGCAGCACCGAGAGCGGCAGCAACGCCAGCGTGACCACGCCCTGCTCGCGGAAGAACGCCACCATCCGGCCCCGCGCGCCGCGCGCCGGCGCGGCGCCTGGATCGCTGGCAAAGAGGACGCCCACCGCCACGAAACTGAGCCAGAAGCCGGCCTGCAACAGCGCCCACGGGTCGATGACGACCACCACGGCGCAGGCCAGCAGCCACACCTGCGGCCAGGGCCAGCGCCGTCCTGACAGGCGCAGGAGACCCACCGTCGCCAGCATCCAGATGGTCCGCTGGGCCGGCACGCCCCAGCCACTGAACATCGCGTAGGCCGTGGCCAGCGCGATGCCGCCGACCAGCGCCGCATGCTGCGCCGGCCAGGCCAGGCAGAGCCGCGTGCCGCGCCGCCACAACCAGCCGATGGCCAGCGACGCGGCCCAGGCGAACATGGTGATGTGCAATCCCGAAATCGACATCAAATGGGCCACGCCGGTGGCGCGGAAGACGTCCCAGTCGGCGCGCTCGATCGCCGCCTGGTCGCCCACCACCAGCGCCGCCAGCAGGCCGGCCGCCTTCCTGTCTGCCACGCGGGCATCAATCGCATCGCGCACCGACTGCCGCGCGCCCTCGACCGGGTGGGTCCAGGTTGCGCCGATGCGGCGCGGTGGCGGATCCTTGGGACCGGCGCGCACGTAGCCGGTGGCCTGCAGGCCCTGTTCCCACAGCCAGAGTTCGTAATCGAAGCCGTGCGGATTGAGGTTGCCGTGCGGCGCCTTCAGCCGCGCGGTCAGCTGCCAGCGCTCGCCGGCGCGCAGGTCGGCCGGCTGGCGCTGCGACTCCTCGAAGCCCTGGCTGCCGTACCACCCGAGGTACACCTGGGGCGGAAGCGCGACCCGCTGGCTGCCGACAAAGGCCGATTCCACTTCGAAACGCAAGCGCAGCCCGCCGTCGTTGCGCTGCGGCATGGCTGCCACCACGCCGGTGAGCGCGATGTCCCGCCCTTCCAGCGCCGGTGGCAGCGCATGGCCGGCAAACTGCACGGCCCGCAAACCGACCGTGGCAAACGCCAGCACGGCCGCGGCCAGCAGCACCGCCCATGAACGCCACCGCGCCGTCCGCCGCACGATCGCCAGCACCGCCACTGCCAGCGCGACGGCTGCCAGCGGGGCATAGACCGAGGCGCTCCACAACTGGCGTTGCTGCAACTGGCAGGCCGACCCCGCGACGATGCCCAGCAAGGCCCAGGCCAGCCACGGACTTGCGCCAGGAACACCGTCGTTTCGTTCTTCGGTCACCCTGCTTCAACGCAGTCGCGATGCGGTCCAGCGACCCGCCCATCCCCTGATTGGCGTAGGAATTGCTAGTATCGGCCGATGTCGATTCATGCCGCTCTCAACCATGTCACCCACTACAAATACGACCGGCCGATCAAGATCGGCGCCCAGGTTGTGCGCCTGCGGCCGGCGCCGCATTGCCGTAGCACCATCGTCTCGTACTCGCTGAAGGTCGAGCCGGCACAGCATTTCATCAACTGGCAGCAGGACCCCTTTGCCAACTACCTGGCGCGGCTGGTCTTTCCGGAACCCACCACCGAATTCAAGGTGACGGTGGACCTGGTCGTCGAGATGGCGGTCTACAACCCGTTCGACTTCTTCCTGGAGCCGGAAGCCGAGAACTTCCCCTTCAATTACAGCGAAGCGCAGAAGCAGGAGCTGGCGCCTTACCTGGTGACCGAGGCCGTCACGCCACTGCTGCAGAAGTACCTGGATAAGATCGACCGCAAGGAGCGCCGCACCATCGACTTCCTGGTCTGGTTGAACCAGGAAGTGCAAAAGGACGTCAAGTACCTCATTCGCATGGAGCCCGGCGTGCAGACGCCGGAAGAAACGCTGACCAATGCCAGCGGCTCGTGCCGCGACTCGGGCTGGCTGCTGGTGCAGCTGATGCGCAACTGCGGGCTGGCGGCGCGCTTCGTCTCGGGCTATCTGATCCAGCTCGTGCCGGACGTGAAGGCGCTGGACGGACCGAGCGGCACCACCGTCGATTTCACCGACCTGCACGCGTGGTGCGAGGTGTTCCTGCCCGGCGCGGGCTGGGTCGGGCTCGATCCGACGTCGGGCCTGCTCGCCGGCGAAGGCCACATCCCGCTGGCCTGCACGCCATCGCCTTCAAGCGCCGCGCCGATCGAAGGCCTGATCGACGAAGCCGGGGTGGCGTTCAGCCATCACATGCAGGTGACGCGCATCTACGAATCGCCGCGCGTGACCAGGCCCTACACCGACAGCCAGTGGTCCAGGGTGCTGGCGCTGGGCGAGATGGTGGACGCGCAGCTGCTGGCCGGCGATGTGCGCCTGACCATGGGCGGCGAGCCGACCTTCGTCGCCACCAGCGACCGCGACGCCGCCGAATGGAACACCGACGCGCTCGGCCCGACCAAGCGCGCCTACGCCACCGAGCTGGTGCACAAGCTGCGCAAGGAATACGGCCAGGGCGGCTTCCTTCACTTCGGACAGGGCAAGTGGTACCCGGGCGAGCAGTTGCCGCGCTGGGCACTGTCGATCTACTGGCGCGCCGACGGCCAGCCGGCCTGGACCAACCCCGCTCTCTTCGCCGACGAGCATGCGCCGGCGCACTACACCAGCGAAGACGCCCAGCGCTTCATCGGCACGCTCGCGCGCCGGCTGCAGGTGACGGAACGCTTCATCAAGCCCGGCTACGAAGACGTCTTCTATTACCTTTGGCGCGAGCGCCGGCTGCCGGTCAACGTCGATCCGTTCGACTCGAAACTGGACGACGAGATGGAGCGCGTGCGGCTGCGCCG
>JACMQP010000036.1 GCA_014376915.1 Ramlibacter sp. | reverse complement strand
CTTGAGCATCTCGAGCGTGCGCAGATATTCGACCAGGCCGTAGCTCAGTGCGCAGTCGAACTGCAGCCAGTCGCGGTCCTTGCGCATGCCGCCGTAGCGGACCAGGTTGCGCGCATCCTGCATCGAGAACAGGTTCTCGCCGGTGGCCATCGGCTTGTCGTAATGATTCGCCAGCTCCGCCTGCAGTTCGTAGTCCAGCGGGTCGCCGGCTTCCTCGTACCAGAACAGGTCGTACTTCGACAGGGCCTTGGCATATTCGATGGCAGTCTTCAGGTCGAAGCGGCCGTTGGCGTCCACGCACAGGCGCTGGCCCGGCGCCAGCATGCCCAGCACCGCCTCGATCCGCCTGCAGTCGTCGGCCAGCGCCGCGCCGCCGATCTTCATCTTGACCACCGAATAGCCGCGGTCCAGGTAGCTGCGCATCTCGGCCATCAGCTTGGCGTCGTCCTTGCCCGGATAGTAATACCCGCCGGCGGCGTAGACGAACACCTTGCGCTCCGGCTGGCCGTTGCCGTAGCGCTCGGCCAGCAGCTGGAACAGCGGCTTGCCCTCGATCTTGGCGACCGCGTCCCACACCGCCATGTCGATGGTGCCCACGGCAACCGAGCGCTCGCCATGGCCGCCTGGCTTCTCGTTGGTCATCATCGCGGCCCAGACCTTGTGCGGGTCGAGGTTGTCGCGCTGTGCGTCGCGCAGGCTTTCGGTCTTCGCTTCCAGGATGCGCGGCGCGAACCGCTCGCGGATCAGCCCGCCCTGGCCGTAGCGGCCGTTGGAGTTGAAGCCGTAGCCGATCACGGGCTTGCCGTCCCGCACGACATCGGTGACGACGGCCACCAGGCTCAGCGTCATCTTGCTGAAGTCGATGTAGGCATTGCGGATGTCGGACTTGATCGGCTGGGTGATTTCCCGGATGTCGATGATCTTCATGCGGCCACTTTAACGGCTGGAACAGAATGGCGGGATGAACTGCCCCAACCCCTCCGCCGCACAGGAAGCGCCGGTCAGCTTTCCGGCCCTGTCGGCCCGCCGCCAGTGGCCGGCCGAAGGCTTCACCCGCGCGCCTTACTGGGTCTACAGCGACCGCGAGATTTATGCCCGCGAGCAGGAAGCGATCTTCCGCGGCAAATCCTGGCACTACCTGGGGCTGGAAGCCGAGGTGCCGGATGCGGGTTCGTACAAGACCACCTACATCGGTGACGCCAGCGTGTTGCTGGTGCGGGCCGAAGACGGCTCGCTCAACGCGATGCTGAACCGCTGCGCGCACCGCGGCAACATGGTCATGCGCGAAGCCTTCGGCAAGGCGGCCAAGCTCAATTGCGTCTATCACGCGTGGAACTACAACCTCAAGGGCGATCTGACCTTCGCCGCTTTCCGCCACGGCCTGCGCGGCGAGGGCGGGCTGCCCAAGGACTTCCAGCTGGAGGAGCACGGCCTGCAGAAGCTGCGCTGCGAATCGTTCTGCGGCCTGGTTTTCGCGACCTACTTAGGCGACACACCACCGCTGCAAGAGTGGCTGGGCGACGTCGCCGACGGCATCCGCCGGGTCTGCAACAGGCCGCTGAAGGTGCTGGGTTACGACACCCAGCGCATCCACGCCAACTGGAAGGCGTACCACGAGAACCCGCGCGACTCGTATCACGCCAACATCCTGCACACCTTCTACGGCACCTTCGGCCTGTCGCGCCAGTCGCAGGAGTCGGGCATGGTGCTGGACCAGTCGGGCCGCCACGTCTACTTCTACACCAAGGCCGGTACCGAGAAGGCCAGTGCCGACTACAAGGAAACTGCCTCGGCGCTGCGTTCGAACAACGAGGGCATGACCCTGGAGGACCCGAGCATCCTGAAATGGCGCGACGAGTTCGGTGACGGCGTGAGCGTGCAGATCCTCACCACCTACCCCTCCTTCGTGCTGCACCAGATCGCCAACAACCTGGCCACCCGCCAGCTGCTGCCCAAGGGCCCGGGCCAGTCCGACCTGGTCTGGACCTATTTCGGCTTTGCCGACGACGACGAAGAAACCACGCGGACGCGCCTGGTGCAGGCCAACCTGGCCGGCTCGGCCGGCATGGTCTCGGTGGAAGACGCCGCGGTGTGCGAGATGATGCAGCGCGCGATGGGCGACGGCGCCACCGGCGAGTCGTTCATCGAGATGGGCGGCAAGGACCTGGACGGCGGCGGCAACACCAAGCTGTCCGAGCGCGCCATCCGCAATTTCTGGAATGCGTACCGCCAGGATATGGCGCTGTGAAGGAGGCTGTCTCCATGGAGCTGCTGCACGAGCAACACTTCCGCGCCGTCGAGAACCTGGTCCACGAATGGGCCCGCGCCATCGACGAGAACCGGGTCGAGGCGATCTGCGAGCTGTTGGCGCCGCAAGGCCGCTACACCGTCAAGTCGCGCTTCAATGCCGACCGCAACCTGCCGATCGCCCTGATCGATGCGCACTCTGCCGCGCAACTGCGCGACCGGATCAAGTCCATGCGCATCGCCAACATCTATGAGCCGCACCACTACCGCCACATCGTGTCCGGCGTGCAGATCGTCGGCGGGCAGGACGGCGCGCTCGACGTGCGTTCCAGTTTCCTGGTGGTCCGCACCATGGAGCTGGACGGCACCATGAAGATCTTCGCCAGCGGCCAGTGCCGTGATGTCGTGGAGATTTATCTGGGCCAGGCCCGTTTCCGTTCGCGCGAATTCGTGCTCGACTCGCGGGCGGTCGAAACCCTGCTGGTCATCCCGCTTTGAATCACAAGGACTTATCTTGATCCGCAACCCGTTCGCTTCTTGCGCCGCCGCGCTCGCGCTGCTCTGCGCTCCGCTTGCTGCGGTGGCCCAGCCTTACCCCACCGGGCCAATCACCATCGTCATCCCGCTGGCCGCCGGCGATAGCGGCGACACCACGGTGCGCGCCATGAGCGAGGAGCTGTCGCGCCAGCTCAACGTGCCGATCCTGGTTGCCAACCGCCCTGGCGCGGGCGGCGCCATCGGCGTGCAGAGCGTGATCGCGGCCAGGAAGGACGGCTACACCCTGCTGTTCACGCAGAACGGGCCGCTCACCATCCGCCGCGTGCTGGAGCCGCAGGCCGCCAGCTACGACCCGGCGAAGGACCTGACGCCGCTGGGCATCAGCACCCGGACGCCGTCGATCCTGGTGGTGCGCAAGGACGCGCCGTTTCGCAACTTCCAGGACTTCATCGCCCAGGCGAAGAAGGCGCCGGGCAGCGTGCGCATCGGCACCCCCGGCACCGGCTCTGCGGCCGACATCAGCGTGCAGGTCATCAATTCGGTGGCCGGCGTCGACATCACCGCCGTGCCGTACAAAGGCGCGTCGCCGGCCGTCACCGACGTGCTGGGCGGCCAGGTCGAAGGGGTGATCCTGGCGCTGGGCGCGGTCTCGGCCCACATCAAGAGCGGCGCGCTCAGGCCGTTGGCGATTTCCAGCCCGTTTCCGGACCTGCCGGACGTGCCGACGCTGTCGAAGCTGGGCTACAAGCAGGAGATCCAGGGGGTGTGGTTCGGCTTCTTCGCCCCGGCCGGCGTTCCACCCGAAGTGGCGCAGACGCTGGTGCCGGCGCTGGAGCGCAGCGTGAAGAACCCCGCCATCGCCGCCCGCCTGCAGCCGCTGGGCATCAGCCAGGAATGGTCGCCGGCGGCAAGGCTTTCTGCCGAAATCGCCGCCGAGTACGAGACGGTCGGCGAGCTGACGCGCAAGCTGCAGCCGCGCAAGCCCTAGCTGTCAAGGTGCGACTCAAGGCCGGGATGACAGACGACAGGTTTTCCCTGGTTGCGTGGCTTCCTGCAGCCAGGCGATCAGCTCGCTGCGCTCCTTCGGATCCTTGACGCCGGCGTACCCCATCGCGGTGCCGGGGACGGCCTTCATGGGGTCCTGCAGGAAGTGGTCCAGCGTGCGGGCATCCCAGACGATCCTGGTGTCGCGCAGCGCTTGCGAATACATCGCGAAGCCCGGCGCAGTGCCGGCGCGCCGGCCGAACAGGCCGCAATGCTGGGGGCCGGTCCGGTTGGCTTCGATCGAGTGGCAGGCGGCGCAGCGGGCATAGACCTGCTCGCCGCGCTGCAGGGCGCCTGCATCGGGTGCGGCGAATGCCTGGGCCGAAGCCACCAGCGCCGCGAGCGCCACGGCAGCTTCGCCTGCCCGCCTTCTCATGACATGAAGGCGGGGGTCACGGCAGGCGTTTCACCGAGCACCTGGCGCAGCTCGGCCCAGTGCATGGCCACGTCACCCAGGATGCTCGCTGCGACT
>JACMQP010000315.1 GCA_014376915.1 Ramlibacter sp. | reverse complement strand
GCCCGCAAATCGGTCAGGGCCCCCACGGCGGACACGGATCGGCCACGCAAGCGGTTTACGATGCCGGCTTGCACAGCGACAGGTACAACCTACAGGAGACTCAGACATGGGCGCGCAGTGGAAAGCAAAGGGCAAGGCCCAGGCGGCCGACGCCAGGGGCAAGCTGTTCGGCCGGCTGGCCAAGGACATCATGGTCGCCGCCCGCAATGGGGCCGATCCGGGCAGCAATTCGCGGCTGCGGCTGGTCGTCGAGCAGGCCCGCAAGGTGTCCATGCCCAAGGACACGCTGGACCGGGCCATCAAGAAAGGGGCCGGCCTGACCGGTGAAGCGGTCCATTTCGAGCACGTGATCTACGAAGGTTTCGCGCCCCACCAGGTGCCGCTGATGGTCGAATGCCTGACCGACAACGTGAAGCGCACCGCACCCGAGATGCGCGTGCTGTTCCGTAGCGGCCAGCTCGGCACGTCGGGCTCGGTGTCCTGGGATTTCGACCATGTGGGCCTGATCGAAGCCGAACCCGCGGCCAAGGGCGCCGACCCCGAAGTGGCGGCCATCGAGGCAGGCGCGCAGGACTTCGAACCAGGCGAGGAAGAAGGCACGACAGTGTTCATCACCGATCCCACCGACCTCGATCTGGTGAGCCGCGCGCTGCCGGCGCACGGCTTCACGGTGCTTTCCGCCAAGCTCGGCTACAAGGCCAAGAACCCGATCGACCCGGCAAGCCTGAGCGCCGGGCACCTGGCTGAAGTGGAAGCCTTTTTGTCGGCCATCGACGCGCACGACGACGTGCAGAACGTGTTCGTTGGGTTGGCCGGCTAGCTGGTGCCATGCCGAACTACTGGCTGATGAAATCCGAGCCGGCCGAATGCTCGGTGGACGACGCACTGGCTGCGCCAAAGCACACGGTGGCGTGGGTGGGCGTTCGCAACTACCAGGCCCGCAACTTCATGCGCGATGCCATGGGGGTGGACGACGGCGTGCTGTTCTATCACTCGAGCTGCGCCGAGCCGGGCATCGTCGGCCTCGCCCGGGTGGCGTCCACGCCCTACCCCGATCCGACCCAGTTCGATCCGAAGTCGCCCTACCACGACCCAGCGTCGAAACCCGAGGAGCCGCGCTGGCAGCTGGTGGACGTTCAGGTGCTGCGCAAGATCCCCAACCTCACATTGCCCGAACTGCGCGCGCGGCCCGAGCTGGCGGAGATGCTGGTGCTCAAGAAGGGCAACCGGCTATCGATCACGCCGGTGGAGGCGCGGCACTGGCGGCTCATCCTGAAGCGGCTGGGCGCCGACTTCTAGGGGCGATTTCCAGACCGGACCGGAATGTAGGCCGTCGCCTCGACCTCGATGCGGACGGCGCGCGTGGGCAGCATGCCGCTGACCTCCACCACCGTGGACACGGGGGGCGAACCCGGAAAGAACAGCCGGCGCACCTGGTTGTACAAAGGGTAGTCGCGCAGGTCGGTAAAGTACTGGACCAGCTTGACGACGTCGTCCATCGACCCGCCCGCTTCTTCGGCCAGCTGGCGAATGCGGTCCAGAACGACCCAGCTTTGCACCAGCGCCGGCGCCTGGAAGACATCGACCGACATCTCCCCGGTTTCGCCCAGCTGGGCGCGCACCGCCGCAGGCAAGTCGTCGAAGCGGTCGATGACCTGGCGGGTCGCCGGATTCACGGCGATGACGCCGGACATGTAGACCATGTCGCCGGCGCGTTTCCAGCTCGCATAGCGAGCCAGCGGCTGGCCGGCGGCGCTGCCATCTTCGGTATTTGTCATCTGGACTCTCCATGGCTCGCGGTGGGCAGGTATTTCAACCCGACGCCGCGCAGCACGAAACCGGTGATCTCGGCACAGATTTTTTCCCGGTCCAGCGGCTGGCCGGGCGGGCAGCCGGTAAAGAAGCGTACCTGCATCTCGTAGTCTGCGTAGTGCTGGGTCAGGGCCCAGATGTGAAAGAGAAGGAAGATCGGCTCGACCGGCGCGATCTTTCCCTGGCGGACCCAGTCGGCAATGATGGCCACTGCGGCGTGCACCCGGCTGCTGCCGCGGGACCAGATGCCCTGGATCACGTTCCCGCCGCTCATGATTTCGCTGCTGAAAAGACGCGACACCTGGGGGTAGTCAAAGGTGAAATCCAGTTTGCGCCGCACCAGTTGGGCGATCGCCCCCGCCGGATCGGTGTTGTCGTCCTCCGCATACAGACCGATCTGGCCCCAGTGCTCCATCGTTCGCCGCAGGATGGACTCGTACAACGCATCCTTGCTCTCGATGTAGTAATGCAGCTGCTGCTTGGAAATGCCGGCGCGCTCGGCGATGGTCTGGGTCGACGTGCCGCGCAGGCCGTGCAGGGAGAACTGCTCCAGCGCCGCGGCCGAGATCGTGTCCATCATGTCGGCGCGGCGCTTGGCCAGCGCCGCCGATCGCGAGTCGGTCATCGTTCCTTGAGCGTGCGCTATTTCGCCAGCTTGGCGCGGAGGTCGAGCCCAACGCCCTTGTTCACGAACTGCTCGGTCACCAGGGTCTTCAGGTCGACGTCGCTGGCGCCGAACACGCCGGCCTTGACCATGTCCCCGCCGAAGCGCTTCAGGCGCTCGCCGGAAATGGCGCCGATGCCCTTGGTGCGCGCATCGCCCGAATCGATCATCTGCAGCTCTTGCAGCTTGGCCACTTCCTGGTCCAGCTTTTCATCCGTCATCTCGGGATTGTCCTTTTTGATCAGGGCGTAGGCCGCCTTGCGGTCGCCGCCATAGAGGTACTGGTACCAGCCGATCGCGGAAGCGTCGATGAACTTCTGGATCATGGCCGGATTCTTCTCGACCATGTCGCGCCGCGCCTCGATCAGGTTGCTGTAGGCCTCCCAGCCCTGGTCCGCCAGCAGGAACACATCGGTCTTAACGCCATCCTTGCCGAGGTAAAGGGGCTCCGCCGTCGCATAGGCTTGCTGGACCGAAGCCTTGTCGGCCAGGAACGGCGCCATCGCATAGTTGTACTGCTTGAACTGCGCGTCCGTGAAACCGCGACTGGCCGTCAGCCAT